>JAAZPG010000040.1 GCA_012797375.1 Acidobacteriota bacterium | reverse complement strand
CCGCGACCGACGCCGCGGCTACGGAAATCTACGCCTTCGAAAACGGCGCCCTCCGCAAGCTGACCGCCCACAACGACGCGTTGTTCGCCGGGCTGAAGCTCGGGGCCGTCGAGGACCTGAGCTTCAAGAGCAAGGACGGCACGGCCATCCGCGGGCTGATGGTCAAGCCGCCGGATTACGAGCCCGGGGAAAAATACCCGACGCTCCTCTGGATCCACGGCGGCCCGAATATGCAGGACGACCATTCCCTGACGTTCGGCCTGTATCCGCTGCAGCTGGAGCGGCAGCTGTTCGCCGCCCGGGGTTATGTCGTCTTGGCGGTCAACTACCGCGGCGGAAGCGGTTTTGGAGCGGCTTTCACCCGGAGCATTTTTGCCGACTGGGGCGCCAAGGAAGTGGACGACTTGCTGGCCGGCGCGGACGAAGCCGTGCGGATGGGGGTCGCCGACCCGGACCGGCTCGGAATCGGCGGCTGGAGCTACGGCGGAATCCTGACCAACTACACGATCGCCGCGGACGGCCGCTTCAAGGCGGCCGTCAGCGGAGCCGGAAGCTCGAACCAAATCGCGATGTACGGCGTCGACCAGTACACGATGCAATACGACAACGAGCTCGGGCCGCCGTGGCGCGCCCCGGAAGCCTGGGCGAAGGTGTCCACCCCGTTCCTGCGGGCCGACCGGATCCACACGCCCACCCTGTTCATGGGGGGGGAAAAGGACTTCAACGTCCCGATCAGCGGCAGCGAACAGATGTACCAGGCGCTGCGGACGCTCGGCGTCCCCACCCAATTGGTCGTCTACCCGGGGCAGTATCATCTGCTGACCAAGCCAAGCTACATCCGCGACCGGCTGGAGCGGACCATGGCCTGGTTCGACGCGTATTTGAAAGCCCCGCAAAAATAGAGCCGGCGTCCCGAGGAGCGTCCTTCCCGGCCGGCGACGGTCAGAACCGGGCTAAGACGGCGGCCGCGAGCAAGGCCAAGCCGTAGAGCGCCGCGAACGCTCCGTGGGACAGCCGCCCCGCTTTTCCGAACGCCCGCAGGACCGGGCTTTTCCGGACGATCAGGCCGATTGAGACGACGGCGCCGGCCAAGGCAAGCACAGCCAAGATGCTCACGGCGGGGGCGACGGCGGCGGCGAGCCGGTTGTCCATTTTCAGGCTTCCGGCGGCGATCGCCCGGGCGGTTTCCAGGCCGGCGGGGTCGCGGAAGGCCGGGGCGTAATAAGGAAGACGCGAAGCGATCCGGATGAGGGCTTTAACCAGGTGGCCGAGCGCCGTCACGGGAAGGAGGAGGAGGCCGAACGTCCGGGCGGACTCCAGGAGAGTCGTTTTGTTCAACATCCGTCCGGCCGCGGCCGGGATGAGAAGCAGTAAGGCGGGGAAAAGAAGAAAGAGAATCACGGCCTGGACGAAGTTGGCCGCCCCGCCCGAAAGCCCGAGGGCCGCGTTGGCCGCGGCCGGAACGGCCTCAAGAGCCTTGCGGGCCGGACCCCATTCCTCGGCCAGCTCCCAAACGACCAGCCCGGAGACGGGGACGAGCAGGAACAGGTCCGTGTTGCGAAGCCGCAGGCCCGTGAAAAAGTCGGACAGGGGCTTGCGCAATGACAGCCGAAGATTCCTCGACGGGCAGGCCTTCAGGCATTCGGTGCAGACGAGGCAATCGCGATTATCCCGGATCGCGGCCGGATGAAGCCCGCTCGGGCAGGTTGCCGCCGGGCCGAAGCCGGCCTCCGGCCGGGAAAGGCAGTTTTTCCCCCCGCAAGCCGCGCAGATCCCGGGATCCCGGACGCGCCATTCCAGGGCCGCCCCGCAGGCGTATAAGCCCAGGATCCGGCCGACGGGGCAAAGGTGCGAGCAGAACGCCCGCCGGTTGAAGAGAAATCCAGCCGCCGCGGCGGAGCCCAGGAGAAACAGAAAAAACAGGGCCATGCGCTCGGGATAGCGGTGCGCCCAAAATGTCCGGATGAATCCCAGGAGGGCGAGGATATAAAAGAATACGACGCCCCGGCCCGAGGCGAGAAACCGCGGAATCCGCTTTTTCAAGCCGATCCGGGAACACGCCGAGGCGACCATTTCCATGGGGCAGACCGTGCACCAAACCCGTCCCAGGACGGCCGCGCTCATGATGACCAGCGGCCACCAGAGCGACCAGACGACGAGCGAGGCCAGGCTGGTGTTGCGCAGGATTCCGGTCAGGCCGGGGGAGACGTGAGGGACGGCGAGCCCCCCGGCGATGAGAAGGAGGAAAGCGGCGAGGGTGAAAAGACGGGCGGCGCTTGGGAAACGGGGCGAGGCCGCCAGCCGGGCGATGAAACCGCTGCGGAGAAAATCCCGACCCATGACCCGCCTCGTCAGATTTTCGACAGGGCGTCGCGGGCCGCTTCCCGGAAGCCTTCCGAGAGGCTCGGATGGTGATAAATCGAGTAGACGAAATCCTCGGCCGTCGCCCCGGTCCGCATGGCCACGACGAGATTGTGAATGATCTCGGCCGATTCCGGGCCGAGGATATGGGCGCCGATCAGCTTGTGGGAGGACGGGTCGAAGAGCATCTTGATAAAGCCCGGATTGAAGGTCTGGAGGCTGCAGGCCTTGACCAGGGAGGCATAGGGGCAAACGCCGACGATGAGCGGGATCCCCTTGGCCGCGGCCTCGTCCTCGGTCAGGCCGACCGAACCGATCTCGGGCTGGGTGTAGATCCCGCCGGGGACGAAGCGCTCGTCGATCGTCCGGGAGCCGCCCAAGGCGTTTTCCGCGGCCACCGCGCCCTCGAGGATGGCTGTGGAGGATTGCATCCTCCGGCCGAGGACGTCGCCGGCGGCGAAGATGCCCGTTCCGGTCGTTTCCAGACATTCGTCGACGATGATTTCTCCCCGCCCGCCGACGGCGACGCCGGGCGCCTCGAGCCCGAGGTCTTCCGTCGAGGGACGACGGCCGACGCAGGTCAAGACCAGGTCGGCGGCGAATGTTTCTCCGCTCTCGGTCGTCACGAGGCGTCCGCCCTCGAGACCGGCGGCGCAGGCGGAGACCGACGTCCCGAAACGGAGGGCGACTCCGCGGCGCTTCAATTCCTTTTCGACGGCCGCGACGACGTCCTTGTCCTGTCCGGGAAGCGCCCGGCCGGTTTTCTCGATCAGGGTCACGTCCGCTCCGAATGTCCGGAAGATGAAGGCATACTCGCAGCCGATGATCCCGGCTCCGATGATGACGATCCGGGGCGGGCAAGAGGCCAGGGCGACGATCTCGTCGGTGGTGATGACCGTAGCGCCGTCGACGGGCAGGACGGGCAGATGAATCGGATGGGAGCCGGCGGCGACGATGGTCCGGGAGCTTTCGATCACGGCTTCCGTTCCGTCGGCCCGGGCGACCCGGATCCGATCGGGGGCGGCGAACGCGGCCCGGCCGGACACGAGCGTGACCTTCCGCGACCGGAGATGCGATTGGATGACGCCGATGTCGCATTTCATCAGCCGGTTGCGGCTGGCGACGACTTCCTGGAAGTCGAGGGACACCGGTCCGTCGATCCGGACGCCGAAGCTTTTGGCTTTCTTGATGGTTTCGAACATCCCGGTCGAAATCGAGAACGTCTTGCTGGGCAGCGTCCCGGTGGCCACGCAGGCCCCGCCCAGCTGGGAGCTGCTTTCGATCAGGCCGACCCGGGCGCCCAGCTCGGCCGCCTTGACCGCGGCCGCGAGCCCGGCTTCCCCCCCTCCGATCACGACCGCGTCGAAGCGCAAGGTTTCCATGCGCCTATTCTACTCGAAGCCGCCGGCGCGTCCAAGCGCGGCTCGGCCCGTTGACAGCCGGAGCGGGGGCTTTTATAGTGGGCGGAGGATTGCATCGCTTCCGGAAAAAAGAAGGAGACGCCGCCATGTCCGCCTGCCGCCTCGCCTCGCTGAACCGCCGGGCCGCCCAAGGGGTTCTCCTCGGACTGATCCTTTCCCTCACCTCCGCCCTGGCCCAATTGCCCCCGGCTTCCCCGGCCGAAGCCGGCCTCTCGGCCGAGCGGCTGGAACGCTTGTCCCTTTACCTGCAGTCGGTTGTGGATGAACAGAAAGCGGCCGGCCGGGGACGATCGGGTCGTACGGCTGGGGAGGCGCGTACCACACGACCTATTGGGTCGATCCCCGGGAGCAGATGGTCTGCGTCCTGATGACCCAGCTTCTGCCGGCGAGCGGCAGCGACCTCCACGGCAAGTTCCGCTCCCTGGTCTACCAAGCCGTCATCGAAAGCGGCGATAAATAACGGACGCTTTTTTCCCCGCGCCGCCGGAGGCGGGTCAAGGTCTTTCCGGCCCGGACGGATCGGCGAAGCGCTCAACTTGATCTTCCCCGCTCCTCTCCCGGCTCAATCTTCGGGGAACTCGCCGGCAAGAGGGGGAGCGGATTCGCCGATCATAGGGACCGGATCGAGCCGTTGACGGGGAAGCGGCGGCATGGTAGGTTGGCCGGAGATGGGATCCGAATTCAAACTGACGCGGGCTTCGGCCGGGTCGGGAAAGACCTATGCCCTGTCCCTAAGGTTTGCCCGGTTTCTCCTGACGGACGGTCCTCCCGGCGTGCCCCGGGACCTCCCTCACATTCTGGCCATCACCTTCACTCGGAACGCCGCCCGGGAGATGAAGGAACGGATCCTCGACTGGCTCAAGGAAGGGTATCGGGGCGAGGGAAAGAAAGCCGAAGCGCTCCGGGTCAAGCTTCACCAGGAGTTTCACGAACGTCTCTTCAGCCCCGTCGAACTGAGCCGGCGCTCGGAGGCGGCGGTCGAGCGGATCTTGGCCGGATACACCGATTTCCAGGTGGACACCATCGACAGCTTCGCGGCCATGGTTTTCCGGGCCTCGGCCGTCGACCTGGGCTACGGCCCCGATTTCGAGATCTCCCTCGATCCCGGCGAGCTTGTCGACTACGCCTTCGCCCGGTTTCTCCGCCGGGTCAGGCCGGAAAGCGCCGAGGGCGAGGTCTTCCGCCGGATTCTTGATTATCTTCTTGTCCAGGAAAGCGAAAAAGCGCGGTTTCTTTGGGACCCGGCCCCCAAGATCCTGGAACGGCTGAAGGCGTTTCAGAAAAAGCTGACAGCCCGGCCCGGCGAGCTCGTCCTCGACGATTTCCAAGAGGAAAAAGCGAAGCTCGGGAAAACGATCCGGGGGACGGCCGGCCGGCTGCGGGGGGCCGTGGAAGAGTCGGGCCTGGATCTCTCCGCCCGCGGCCACTACCGCGGCCGGATCATGCCGGCGATCGAGGACGGGCGGTTCGCCGATCTCCTTGATTGCTCATTCGGCACGCTCCCGGTTAAGGGCGGGAGCAAGGCCAAGGGAGCCGCGGCCGAGGCCCTCGCGAGGATCGAGAAGGAATGGAAGGCCCTCGAGGGGCTTGTCGGCGAATGCGCCCGCCTGCACGCCCGCGATTTTTTTCTGCCCTACCTGCGGGCTTATCAATCGGTTCAAGCGGAAATGAAGGCGGCCAAGCTCGGCCGGGGCCTTCTCTTCCTCGACGATGTAAACCGGGAGCTTCTCCATTACCTCGAGCGGGGGATCGTCCCGGACGTCTATTTCCGGCTGGGCGACCGCATCTATCATTACCTGATCGATGAGTTCCAGGACACGTCGCCCATTCAATGGCGGATTCTCAAGCCGCTGATCGAGGAATCGCTGAGCCGGGGGGGAAGCCTCTTGATCGTCGGCGACGCCAAGCAGGCGATCTACGGCTTCCGCGACGCCGATTTCCGGATCATGCGGGACCTGGAGGAGGGCGCGGACGGCTTCGCCTCGGCCCCGGTATCCCCGGACGATCTGGAGATGAACTACCGGAGCGAGGGCCTTATCCTGGATTTTGTCAAAGAGGTGTTCCTCGGCTTGGCTTCCGGGTCCGGCGGGGAAGGGGAAAAAAGCGGCGTCGATTACGGGCGCTTGGCCGGATTGTCCGGGCTCGATCATTTCACCCAGTCCGTTCTTCCGGAGCGCGAGGGGCGCGGATATGTTCGTTATATCCTGTTCGACAAAGGCGGGGCGGCCGCCGAAACCGGGGAAGGGGAGGAGGAGAACTCCGGGGAGCCAGGCGGCGATTCCGAAGCCCCCGAAAAGAGCGAGATCCAGACGCTGATCAAGGAGCTCTTGGGCCGCGGCTGGCGACGGGCCGACTTGGCCGTCCTGGCCGGCCGCAACAATGAAGTCGCGGCCGTCGCCTCCTGGCTCAACGAGATCGACATCCCCTTCGTCTCCTACAGCAGCCTCGACATCCGCCGCCGGAAGATCATCGGCGAGATCCTCTCCTTTCTGCGCTTCCTCGACTCTCCTCCCGATAACCTGGCTTTCGCTGAGTTTCTCCTCGGCGATCTCTTCACGAAGGTCGCGGGGAAGGAATTCGATCTTTCCGCCCGGCGCGAATTCCTCCAAAGCTGCGCCCGAGGCGACGGCGGGCCGCGCTATGCCGCTCTCCGCCGGGTCCGGCCGGGCCTTTGGGAGGAGTATTTCGAACCGTTCTTCAAAAGCGTCGGCTATCTGCCGCTTTACGACCTAGTGACACGGATGTACCGGCAATTCGACGTGTTCGGGCTCTTCCCCGGCGAGGAAGCCGCCCTGTCCAAGCTCCTGGAGGCGATCAAGACTTTCGAGGGCGAAGGACGGAACGACCTTCGCGAATTCCTCGCCTTCAGCGCGGACGAGGAGGATTCGGACGAAAATTGGACGATCGACGTCCCCCGGGAAATGGACGCGGTCAAGATCATGAGCATCCATAAGGCCAAGGGGGCCACCATCCCGGTCGTGATCTGCCTGTTTTACGGTCAGTCCTTCAGGGGCGAGGAATTCTATCTCCATGACGAGGAGGACGGCGTTCATGTCCTCAAAATCAATAAAAAGCTGGCCGAGAGCGAAGCGTCGCTGAGTGCCGCGTACGGGGAGGCCAGGGACCGGGAGTGGGTGGACCGGCTGAACACGCTTTATGTCGCCCTGACCCGGGCCCAATATGAGTTGTACATCGTCGGGGTCAAGGGCAAAAAAGGAAAATTTCCTTTCGATCTCCTGGAACGGGCGTTTCCTTCCTCGACGGAAGAGCCGGTCGTCCACGCGGATGGAACCCGTTTGAACCGGAGCTTCCGGGAAGGCGAACCGGCCGGGCCCGAGTCTTATCTTCGAGCCAAGGGACGGGATGAGGAAGCCGGGGAATCCGGACTCATTCGGGAAATCACGCACCGGGCCGGTTTCACCGAGCCGCCGGTGAACATGCGGACCTCGTTGAAGTCCGCCGGCATCCGGCGCGGCGAATGGATCCACCGTCTCCTGGCCGGAGTCGAGCTCAACCGGGCGGGATGGGACGCGGAGGTCGCCGCGGCCTTGGAAGGCCTGGGCCTCTCCCCGGCCGAGCGGACGGCGGCCGGGGAAGCCGCGGATGTCCTGCGGCGGGCGTTCGGGAAATCCATCGCCGCCGATTGGTTTGAACCCCGCCCGGACCGCTTCATCCTTCGGGAGGCCGACATCTGCGATCCGGAAGGCGACGTTTTCCGGATGGACCGCGTCGTCCTCGATCCCGGCTTGGTCTTGGTCATCGACTTTAAAACCGGCGGCCGGACGGAGGAAGCGGAAGCCTACCGGGAGCAGATCCGCCGCTATGTCCGGCTGCTGAGGGATGTCCATCCCGGCCGCCCCGTCCGGGGTTTCCTGTCGTTTGTCGACCGGGATCGGATCGAGGAGGTGGAATGAGCGTCGGACGGATTCGGCTGGTGCCCCCGCGGGAGAGCCTGATCGAGGCCGTGGCCGGCCTTCTGCCTTCCGGCGGCCGGGATCTTTCCCGGTCTTGGATCGTCTTCCCGGAACGCCGGCCGGCGTATTACCTCCGCAAGCATCTGGCCGGCCGGATCGGAGCGGGATTCATCCCCCCGCGGATCTTCTCCGTCGACGCGTTCACCGATTTCGTTTACAGGGAGGGCCTCGGACGTCGGAACCGGCCGCTCGACGTCCTCGACGCGGTCGCGATACTCCTGGGCATTCAGCGGAGCGCCCCGGGCCGTCTCGGCGGGGAGCGTTTCCTCACGGCCGATCATTTCTTCCCCCTCGGCGTCAAGCTCTTTCGGGACCTCGAGGAGCTGATCGCGGCCGGCTTCACCGGCGCCTCCTTGAAGGAGAAAGGGCTCGACCAGGCGGTCCAGGACGCGATCTCGGGCCCGGGGGAAGACTTGTTGACCGATCGGTCCCGCAACCGTCTCCAAGACCTCTCGTATTTTTTAGAAAAATTCCTCGCGGCGGTCGAGGCCGCCGGCTTTTCCACCCCGGCCCTGCGCCTCCGGGCGGCCGCCGACGGGATCGACCGCGGGCGGTTCGCCGGCGCCGATCGGTTCATCTTCGCCGGTTTCTTTTCCCTGAACGCGGCGGAGGAAAAGCTGATCCGGAGGATGCTCGGCTGGGAGGATTTCACCCTCCTCGCGCATCAAGCGGCCGGAGTCGAACGCCTTCTCGAGCGCCTCGGACTAGAGCCGGCGGCGGCCGCCGGCGGAGGGCCGGCGGGCGGCTCCCTTCCGGAGATCACGTTCACCCGGTGTCCCGATGCCCACGGCCAAGTGTTCGCCCTCAATTCCCTCCTGGCCCCGAAGCTCGCCGAGCCGGCCCTCTTCAACGAGCGCCAGGTCGTCGTCCTGCCGGCGGCCGAGACGCTGTTCCCCCTCTCCCATCAAACGCTGGACGACCTCGCCCCGGAGGAATATAACATTTCCCTCGGCTACCCCCTGACCCGGACGCCGGTCTTCACGTTTTTTGAGCGGCTTCTCCAGGTCATCCAGTCGGCCGACGCCGAGGGCCGGATCTATGCGCCGGATTATCTGCGCTTCGTCCTCCATCCTTATACGAAAAACATCCAATTCCCGGGGCCGGGCCGCCGGTCCGACTTGACCCGGATCCTTTTTCACGCCGTCGAGGAGGCCCTGACCGAAAAAAAAGGGCGGGCCTTCTGGGCGCTCGAGGAAATCGCTGTCGAACCGGCCGTCCGCGAAGCCGTGGCCCGCTTGTCCCGGGGCGTGGAAGGCGCCCCCGTCCCGGCCGATTTTCTCGACCACCTGCGGACCATTCACGAGGCGCTGCTTGAGCCCCTGCGGACCATCGCCTCGGTCGGCGATTTCGCCGGCAAGCTGAGCCGCGTCCTCGACTTCGTGTATGAGAACGGCACGGCCCGCCGCCATTATTTCTTCCACCCTTACGCCGAGGCGTTTTGCGCCCGGCTGGAGAGGCTGGCCGGCTCCCTCCTTCGGGACATGGTCTTCGAGGAGCGGGAAGGATATTTCAACCTGTTCCGCAAGATGGCCGCGGCCGGCTCCGTTCCCTTTTTCGGCACGCCGCTTCGCGGTCTTCAGGTCCTTGGATTTTGGGAAACGCGGGGGATCCCGTTCGAGGAGGTCTATCTGCTTGATGTGAACGAGGACGTCCTGCCGGCGTCCCGGCGCGGCGACTCCCTGCTTCCGCCCGGCGTCCGCCGGGCGCTCGGCCTGCCCGCGTCCCGCGACAAGGAACGGGAGATCGAGCACTATCTCGACGTCCTGATCGGCGGAGCCCGCCGGGTCCACTTGTTTTTCGTCGAGGGCCGGGACCGGGAGCGAAGCCGCTATGTCGAGAGGCTGCTTTGGGAGTCGCGGAAGCGGGATCCCCGAAAAAAATCGGAAACGCCCGTCGGGACCGTCCGGTACCGGGCCGCCCTCGGCCCGTACCGGCCGGACGAGATCCCGAAAACAGACGAAACCGTCCGGATGCTCCGGGAGCTGTCTTATTCAGCCACCTCGCTCGACGCGTATCTCCGCTGCCCTCTCCGGTTCCACTACCGCTACGTCCTCGGCCTGAGGGAGCGGGAGGAGATCGACGAGGAGATCGAGGCCAAGGATGTCGGGTTGCTGGTCCACCGCGTCCTGGAGGAGGAGTTCGCGCCGCTTCTGGGACGGCCGCTTCGACCGGAGGATTTCCCGGCCGGGCGGCTCAGCAGCCGGGTGGAGGAACTCTTCCGCCGGGCGTTTGGCCCGAATCTCAGCGGCCGGGCGTACTTGATGCTGCTGCAAACGAAGCGCCACTTGGTGGATTACATCAACCGGTGCCAGGTCGAGGTCATCCTCGCCTGCCGGGCCGAAAACAAGGACATTGTGATCCTGGACCTGGAAAACCGGATCCGCAAGGCGAGCACGATCCGCCGCGGGGCGTTCACCCTGTCCGGGCGCTTCGACCGGGTCGAGACGCGCGGCGGGGAGCTCTATGTCCTGGATTACAAGACGTCCGCCGACGAGAAAAAATTCGGGATCAACTGGAAGACGCTCGATCCAGACGACCGGGCGACGTGGCCGAAAGCCGTCGGCAGCCTTCAGATGCCCCTTTACACCGTTCTGTCCGCCGCCCTTTATGAACGGGCGGAAGATCGCATCCAGGGCCGTTTCGTCATGCTCGGGAAAAGCCGGATCGGACCCGGAATCGAAGTCTCCCCCTTCGACGTCCCGGACGGCCGCCGGCCGGTCGAGCCGTCCGTCCGGGCGGAACGAATCGCGGCGATGGGGACGATCATCGATCGGTTGCTGGCTGAAATCGTCGACCCCGGCGTCCCTTTCAAGCCGGCGGCCGAGGCCGACCGCGTCTGTCTCTATTGCGACTTCAAGGGCCTTTGCAACCGGGTCTGATCGCCGGCCGGTTGTCCTTGGATCCGAACGTCAATCCGGGATGAAATAAACGTAGATCTTGCCCGTCGACGGGTAGTGGATCTTCCAGTCCTCGGCGATCGCTGAAAGAACGGAGACCCGGAATTTCCCCGGCTGGACGGGCAGCCCCGTCCCGAGGATCTGGATCGGCCCCCCCATCTGCCCGGTGTATTCGAACGTCTTGGACGGCCGGATCGGCCGGGTTCCGGTGTAGCCGATGTAATTCTGCCAGTTGGCCTGGTAGACCTCCGGCGGCGTCTGCCAGGCATTGTTCTTCCAAACCTGGGGGTAAACCGATCCGACCGAATAAAGAACCCGCGCGGCGTCGTATTCGGGCCGGTCCTCCATGTGGAACTCGGCATCGATGAAGATCCGGCCGGGGGCGAGGATGGTGATGTCGGTGTCCGAGATGACCTCCGGGGAGATGTCCGTCCAGGAATATGTCCGGGAAGCCTGGGAATCAGCGCCCCGGCGGTAAACAGATTCGTTGCCGGTTCCCCAGATCTTGACGTACCAAGAGGTGAAGCGGGTGTCGATCTCAGCCAGAAGGACCGCGGTCTTGTAGCCCGGGCCGGCGGCCGCCTGCGGCTGGGGACGGTTCAGGGCGTAGTTCAGAGTCAGGTAGGTGTCCCGCCCCGATCCGAGCAGGACGACGTAGTTGCCCGGATTCAAGACCAGGCCGGACAGAGAGCCGAGCCGTTCCTCCGCCGGGCGCTGGTCATAGTATTCGCGGTAGGCGTAGATCTCGCCGGCCGGGCCGCGGATCGTGAACGTGATTTCGTCCACGCGGTCGGGGCCGGAGCACTGCATCCAGGGGGAATCCAAGCGGAATCGGAAACCGGAAGCGGTGCATCCCGGCGGGACTTGAAAGCCGCCCGGAAAGAGATTGCAGGAGCTGTCCCGGTAGGCCGTCACCGGCTTGACTTCGCCGGGGGCGGCGGCCGGAGGCGTTTCTCCCGAGAGAGCGTAGGCCAGCCGGACGGAGGAATTCCGTCCGGACAATAAATAGACGATATAGGTTCCGGGACCGGCGGTGATCCCATCGAGCGGCCCCGGGTTTTCCAGGGCCGGCCGCTTGTCGAAATATTCCGTGCATTCATACAACGGCTCTCCCGAGACGGCTCCGCGGATGCCGAAGGTGATCCAATCCATGCGGTCGGGGCCTTGGCAGGCCTGCCAGGGCGTCTGGAACGAGAACACGAAGCTCGACCCCGTCTGGTTCGGGGGAACGGTGAACGTTCCGAGGGTGATCCGGCAGTCGTTGTCGCTGAAGACTTCCAAGGTTTTCAGCTCGGGCAGCTGGGCGGCCGCCCCCGGCCGGGATCCTCCGGCGAAGAACAAGACGGCGAGAACGCCCAAGAATGCAAACACCCGTCCGCGGCGATGACGTGGCATGATCTTTTCCTCCTTCCGGCTTCCTGCGTTGTTTCCATTTTTATTCAATGTTCCCCCCCGATGTCAAGCCGCGATTTCCTCGCGGGCGGCCGACGGCGGATTGACATTTCCGGGCCGTTGACCGAATAATGAACCCATCTTTTCCGGGAGAGGGAAATCCATGACGAAGCGCGCGTCGGTGTGCTTGTCGGCGATCGGTGCGGCGGCGGCCGGGCTGGCCGCGGTGGTCTTCTATTCCCGGGGCATCCTGCCCCTGACCGGCGTCTATGTGCCGAAAAACGAAATCGGCTCCCATCTCATTTCCTCGGCCGCGGCCGTCGCCGGGGCGTTTCTCCTGGCCGCCGCCCTGAAGCGAAAAAAACCGGTGTTCTGGATCGGGGCGGGACTTCTCCTCCTGGGGATTCCGCTCTTTTTCTACGCCGTGTCCCGCCCGCCCTTCGACTACGCCCCGATCCGGTTGCGGATCATCGGCCGGAGCTTGATCCCGGCGGCGTTCGCGCTCCTGGCGGTTTTCGCCCTCAAGGGATTCCGGGCGGCGTTCGGCCTGCTGTTCGCGGCCTTTTCGGCCCTGGGCCTGTATCACGCGGTTCTGACGGGGAAATGG
>JAAZPG010000370.1 GCA_012797375.1 Acidobacteriota bacterium | reverse complement strand
CTTTATTCGACGGTCACGGACTTGGCCAGGTTCGGGGCTGGTCGACGTCCGCTCCCCGCTTGGCCGTGATCTGGTAAGCGAACAGTTGAAGGGGAACGACCGCCAGGAACGGGGTGAGGAGAGGGGGGGTCGCCGGCAAGGGGATCACCGCGTCCACGTGCTCCCGGAGGGCCGCGTCGTTTTCATCGGCCGCCGCGATGACAAAGCCCGCCCGGGCCTTGATCTCGGCGATGTTGCTCCGCATTTTGTCGTAGACCCGGTCGCGGGGGATCAAAGCCATCGTCGGCATCTTCTCGTCGATCAAGGCGATCGGTCCATGCTTCATCTCCCCGCCGGCGTAGGCTTCGGCATGAATGTAGGAGATTTCCTTGAGCTTGAGGGCGCCTTCCATGGCCACGGGGTAATTCACCCAGCGCCCGAGATAGAGAAAATGGGAAAAAGCCATGAATTGCTGGGCCAGGTCTTCGATCGCCCCGGCCCGATGGAGGATCCGCTCGACCTTGTGGGGGATGCGCTGGAGCTCCGCGATCACCGCGAGCCGGTCCTCTTTCGTTCCCGCCCCCTTCGCCTGCGCCAGGCCGAGGGCGACCAGGGCCAGGGCGGTCAGCTGGGCGGTGAACGTCTTGGTCGCGGCCACCCCGATTTCCGGGCCGGCGTGGGTATACAGAACGCCCCGGGATTCCCGGGCGATCGATGAGCTGACGGCGTTGGTGACGGCCAGAGTCGCGGCCGCCCTCCCTTTCGCCGCCCGGAGGGCGGCCAGGGTATCGGCGGTTTCGCCCGACTGGGAAATGACGATGACCAGGGCATCCTTGTCGAGAATGAAATCCCGGTATCGGTATTCCGAGGCGTATTCGACGTCGGCCGGGATGCCGGCCAGAGATTCCAGGAAGTATTTCCCGATCAAGCCGGCGTGGGAGGATGTTCCACAGGCGATGATGACCGCCTTCCGGACATCCCGGAAAACCTCGGCCGGGATCCCGGTCTCGGCCAGCAGGACCTCGCCCCGGTCGAGGGAAATCCGGCCCATGAGGGTGTCCCGGATAACCTGGGGCTGCTCGTAGATCTCCTTGAGCATGAAATGCTTGAAACCCTGCTTTTCGACCATGAGGGGACTCCAGGAGATCCTCTCGATTTTCTTTTCAACCGGCGCGCCCTTGAAATCCAGGAAACGGGGGCCGGAGGCATCGATGACGGCCATCTCCCGGTCCTCGAGGAAGGCCACCCGGGAGGTATGGGCCAGGATCGGATTGATGTCCGAGGAGACGATCGTCTCGCCGTCTCCCAAGCCGATGACCAGCGGGGGGCCCATCTTCGCCGCGACGATCCGGCCGGGATCCTTGACCGCGATGGCTCCGACGGCGAAGGCGCCCTCCATCTCGGCCAGGGCCGCCCGGACGGCCTCCTCCAACGATCCGGAGAAATGCTTCTCGACCAGGTGGGCGATGACTTCGGTGTCGGTCTCCGTCCGGAAGACATGACCCTCGGCCTTCAGCTTTGTCTTCAGGGCGAGATAATTCTCGATGATGCCGTTGTGGACGACGACGATCCCGCCCGTGCAGTCGACGTGGGGATGAGCGTTGGCCTCGCTTGGGCACCCATGGGTCGCCCACCGGGTATGACCGAGGCCGTAGGCGCCCTCGATCGGCGCGCGGCCCAGGCACTCCTCCAGAGCGGCGACCTTGCCCCGGACCCGGCAAAGGCGGATGCCTCCACCGCCGGCGACGGCCACTCCGGCCGAGTCGTATCCGCGGTATTCAAGCTTTTTCAAGCCCTCGAGCAAAACGGGGACGACGTCTTTCGGGCCGATATACCCGACGATTCCGCACATGCGAACCCCCTTCCTCGGGGCGGATCATCCCCCGCGCGGGACGGCCGCGCTAGGACTTCGATCCGCCGTTTTTCCCCGCCTGAAGCTTCGCCCTCCGGACCGCCGCCCATCCGGGCTTCTCGACCTGCCGGCCCCGGGCGACGGCCAGGGCGTCGTCGGCGACGTCCTTGGTGATGACCGAGCCGGCCGCGACGTAGGCGCCCCGCCCGATGCGGACGGGAGCGATGAGCTCGCTGCCCGAGCCGATGAAAGCCTTGGCCCCGATGACGGTCCGATTCTTGCGGACGCCGTCGTAATTGCAGGTGATCGTCCCGGCGCCGATGTTGGCCGCCTCGCCGACTTCGCTGTCGCCGAGATAGGACAAATGCATGGCCTTGGAGCCCGGCCCGAAATCCGTCTTTTTCATCTCGACGAAATTGCCGACCCGGGATCCGGCTCGAAGCGTGGCCTGCATCCGGATTCGGGCGAACGGGCCGATTCGGACGTCGTCGGCGACGGTCGCGTCCTCGATCTCGCTGGAGCCGAGGACATGGACGTTGTCGCCGAGGACGGACCGGACGATGCGGGCATGGGGATGGATCCGGCCGT
>JAAZPG010000039.1 GCA_012797375.1 Acidobacteriota bacterium | reverse complement strand
TCGGTCAGAACGTTTTCCGGCCGGACGACGGATTCCAGGGCGGCCCGCATTTCGAGAGTGATGATGGACGGCATGGCGACTCCTCTCATGTGGAGGGGATTATATCCTGACTCCGAAGCGTCGTCGAGGACGGCAAGGCCGCCTGATTCCCTTCGGTCATGTAGGGCGGCGGAGCCGCCTGACTCCGAAGCGTCGTCGAGGACGGCAAGGCCGCCACCCAGGCTATCCTCGCACCCCCCTCTTTTAAGGTATGATTTTGTCAACGAATCCCAAGCGCAGGGAGTATATCCGGATGAGAAGGCCCCTATGGATGAACACAATTTAATCCGGTTGGCCCGGGCGGGAGACGCGACCGCCTGGCGCAGCCTCTTCGACACGCATCACCGGAGGGTTTTCGCCACGGCCTATCGCTTTCTGGCCAACCAGGCGGATGCCGAGGATGTCCTCCAGGAAACGTTCGTCCGGGCCTATCGCAGCCTGGACGGATTCGACTCATCTTATGCCGGGGGCTTCGCCGCTTGGATCGGCCGGATCGGGGCCAACTGCAGCCTCGACGCCATCCGGCGCAAGAAGAAGACCCGGGACACCCTTTCCCTGGAGGACGGGGCCGTGCCTCCCCCGCCGGACTCCGGCCATGGGACCGACCCGGAGCGCTCGACCGGAAACCGGGAGATCCGGGCCCGGATAGAGAACGCCCTGAACCGGCTGACGCCGAAACAACGGCTGATCTTCATCCTCAGGCATTACGAAGGATACACCACCCGGGAAATCGCCGGGATGATCGACGTGACCGAGGGCAGCGTGAAAACCCACCTGTTCCGGGCCGTGGGAGCGCTGCGGAAAAGCCTTCGCCGCGTCGCGCTGGAGGATCGCTATGAAATGTAAAAACGCCCGCCGGGCCATCGTTCTCGATTATTACGGCGAGTTGCCGCCCGCCGAAAAAGCCGGTCTCGAGGAGCATTTGCGGACCTGCCGGAAATGCGGCGCCGAGCGGGAGGAAACCGTCCGCGTCTTTTCCCTCCTGGAAGCCAATCCGCCCGGCGATATTCCGGTTCCGGACACCGGGCTCGTTTGGAGCCGGATCGAAAACCGCCTGGATCCGAAACGGGCGCCGGAACGCCGGCCGGCGCCGGCCTGGAACATCCGGCAATGGGCCATGGCCGGGGCGGCTCTCGCCTTGGTCCTTGCCGCCGGAATTTTCATCGGACGGCGGGCCTCTCCGCCTCCCTCCCCTCCCGCCGCGTCTCCGTCGTCCGGACCCGTCCGGACGACGGCCGCCCTGAAACCTGTTTTAGCCGGACACCTGGAAGACCTGAAGCCGCTCCTGCTCGATTATGCCAACTACACCCCGGACGACGCCGCGGGCGCGACGGTCGTCATCGATGAGGAATTCCTCCGGGCCCTTCTTTTTCAGAACGTCCTGCTGCGGAAAGCCCTGGCCGGCTCCGACCCGGCCGCGGCGGAGCTCCTGGACGACTGCGACTTGATCCTCAAGGAAATCATCAACCGGGACGCTCCGGCGGCGGCCTCCCCCGAAGACATCCGGGAGCTGATCCGCGGCCGGGACGTCCTGTTCAAGCTGGAAATCATCAAAAGGACATAGGAGAAAAATCATGATAAAGAAAACGCGCATCGTTTTGCTCGTCCTGGCCCTCTTTCTCGCCGCCGGATCGACCGGAAAAGCGGCCGTCTGGACGCTCATCCAAGACAGCGTTCAAGCGGCCGAACAGGCCGGGAAAAAAGCCCGGCAAACGGAACAGGAAGCCCGGGCCCGGGCCCTTTACGAGGCCGCCAAGAAGAACGTTTACAGCAAAACCTACGAGGCGGCGATCGCCCAATTCAACGATCTGGCGGCCAAGTACGCCGCGTCGGCCTACGGCCAGGAGGCGCTGTACTGGCTGGGATACAGCCTCGACAAGCAGGCCGCGTCCCTCGGAGACGTCAAGCAGCGCCTGGAGATGCAGCAGGCCGCGATGGAGCACCTCGAAACCCTCATGAAGGACTTCCCGGCCAACGCCTGGGTCAAGGACGCGAAAATCCTCCAGCTCCAGATCGCCGAGGAGCTCGTCCGCGCCGGCCTCGGCAAGTACCGCCGGTATATCGATCAGAGCGTCCAGGAAGCCCTGGAAAGCAGCCTGCCCGTCCTCGAGCAGTTCGCCGTCCCGCCCGTTCTTCCGATTCCGCCGGAGCCGCCCGTGCCCTCCATTCCCTCGAAACCGCTGGACCCGGAGACCGAGCTCAAGCTCGTCGCCCTGGACGCCCTCATGAGCATGGACGAGGAAAAGGCGTTCCCCATCCTCGAAAAAATGATCTTGAGCGGCCAAAGCCCCGAGCTTCGGGAAAAGGCCTTGTTCATCCTCGGCCAGAGCGACGCGGCCAAAGTCGTCCCCGTCCTCATCCAAATCGCCGAAAAGGACGCGTCCCCCAAAATGCGGAAAAGCGCGATCTTTTGGCTCGGCCAGCGGGACGAAGAACAGGCCCTGGCGGCCTTGATCAAGATTTTTGAAACCGCGGACGCCGAGACCAAAACCGTGCTTCTGATGGCCTTCGCCGAAAACAAGAATCCCAAGGGGATCGCGAAGATCACGGAAATCGCCAAAACCGAGAAGGATCCCGAGGTCCGGGCCCGGGCCCTGTTCTGGCTCGGAGAAACCGAAGGTGAAAAAGCGTTCCCCGTCCTCCTCGAGTCCTACCGGACGACGGACAACGTCCAGATCAAAAAGCAGATCATCATGGCCTTGGCCCAGAGCCAAGGCCCCAAGGCTGTTTCGACCTTGATCGACCTGGCGAAAAAGGAAACGAATTTCGACCTCAAGAAGCAGATCGTTTTCTGGCTCGGCCAGTCGGACAGCCCCGAGGCGGCCAAATTCCTCCAGGAACTGATCGACAAATGACCGCCCGGATCATGAATGCTGAAAAAGCGGCGGCCCTTTTCGGGGCGGCCGCTTTTCTCCTCGCCGCGGTCGTTTGCACGGCCCCGGCCGGTCCGACGCCGGACGTCGGCGGGACCGGTTTTCTCAAAGGCCGCGTCCATGACGCCGCCCGGGCCGGGGCCTCGCTGGAGGAGCGGTTCGCCGCCGCCCGGATCGAGGCGGCCCGCTCTTCCCCTTCCGGAACGTTTTTCGCCGCGGCGCGGTTCGAATCCGTGAGCCGGATCCATTTCGGCCGTCCCGACGGGGCCGGGCCCTTGACCGTCGCCTCCGGCGACTCCCGGATCATCATCCGGGAAACATCGGGGGACGACCCGAGCGTCCGGGAGGGCGATGAAAAAAGGACGCCCTCCCCGGCCGCCTGGCTTATCCTCAGCGACGTCAAAACGGGCCGAGTCGTCGACGCGACGATCCTGGATCCCGAGCGGACGTACGCGTTCGATTCCCAAGCCGTCTTTTGGCTCGGGAATCCCCCCGGCGCTGAGAGCCTGTCTTTCATCGAAACGCGTTTCCAGGCCGCTTCCGATCCTGAAGTCCGGGAACGGATGCTCCTCGTCCTCAGCCGCCACAACGACTCCCGGGTCTACGGCCTCCTGCGCCGGATCGCCCTCGAGGACCGGGAGATGGATGTCCGTCGCTCGGCTGTTTTCTGGCTCGGGACGATTCCGGATCCGCGCGCCCCGGCCGGTTTGAAGGAGATTTATCGCCTGGACCGTGACCCGGAAATCAAGGAGCGCGTCGTTTTCGCCCTCTCTCTCCGCCCGGAAAAAGAAGCCGTCCTGGAGCTGATCCGCATCGCCCGTAAGGACGCGGATGATTCCGTCCGGCGGAACGCCGTCTTCTGGCTCGGCCAGAAGGCCTCGGCCGAAAGCGTCCGGGCGCTGAAGGACATCATCGAGTCGCCCGGCGAAGAACGCCAGCTCAAGGAACAAGCCGTCTTCGCCGTCAGCCAGCTTCCCCCGGAACGGGCCGTCCCGATGCTGATCGACATCGCCCGGACCCACCGGTCCTCCTCGGTCCGGAAAAAAGCTTTGTTCTGGCTCGGCCAGACCGGCGATCCGGCGGCTCTCCAGCTATTCGAAGAGATCTTGCTGAAGAAATAATCCGATCCCTCGGAGCCGGGGCGGGACGGCCTCCCTCCCGGCTCATCCTCATTTCTTCTCGATGTTCAGGTGAAAGAAGGTCCGGCTGAAGTATTCGTCGTAATAGGCCACGACTTCCTCGGTCGTATAGCCCAGGCCGACCAAGCTCTTGCGGACGAACTTCCGGTGCTGGTTCTTGTCGCCGGCGATGTTCCGCGAGGAAATCCGGTAATGGATCTCGGCCTTTTTCGGGTTGAACAGCCTCAAAACCGGCTTCATGACGTGAATCAGCGACTCCCGGTCGAACACCCACATGCTGGGATGGATATACGCGCAGAACTCGACGAAGTTGGGCGTCGATCCGATCGGCCGAGGCGTCACATGGAGGGCGATGTAGCCGGTGCCGCCGGTCAGGAAAACGCTGGTGTAGCCCGGCGGCTCGAAATCGTGGTCGAAGACGAAGGGCGTGTCGGTGGAGAGAAGGCTGTCGTCGAAGCAGTCCTCGAGCAGGTAGAGCGATTCCTTTTCCCGGGCCTTGGGATCGCAAAGGGACTCGACATAGCCCCGGTCGCAGCCATAGAAGGCGCAGGCCAGGTATTCCTCCTGCTGGGAGTTGAGCATCAGCTTCAGCTGGCGCTCGCTCCGGGCCACTTTCAGACTGTGCTCGGAGTACCTCTTGACCACTCCCTCCCGGAGCTCTTCGATCAGGCCGGAGACGTCGCGGCGGTAGAGATGGGCGACAAACAGCTTCCCGGCCGGGATGTCGATCGCCGGCAGGCAGTCCACGTTGTACCGGGAGTAGCACTCGGGGGGATTGGTGAAACACTGCTTGATCAGGGATTCCCGGTCGCTGATCTTGTAATCCTTCAGCAGCGGAGTCGGGGCGAAATAAACGAAGGAGACGAGCTCGGGGTAGTCGCAGGCGTCAAGAAACGTCCCCAAGACCTTGGGGCTCAGCGAATCCCCGCAGGTGTTGACCTCCATGCAGGCCGACTCATAGGAGCTCTTCCCGATCTTCTGTTTTTCCCAGAAATAGCTGGCGTGCGATTCCTCGATGGCCAGGGATTGCTCGACCTGGCTGACTTCGATCCCCCGCTCGGCGATGTAGCGGTCCATAATCGTCACCCGCGGATGCATGTTGGGCCGGCCGATCAAGTTAGCCCCGGAGGCCTTGATCACCGCGTAGATTTCCTCGTCGGTGAGGGTGACCAGGGAAACGCCGTCGCTGTTGTACGCGTGGATGATGGTCGCCGTGGGCGCGGGTTCAAATGTCTCGTGTCCGGTGAAGGCCATGCCGGGCTCCTCTCAGAGGGATTTGACCGCCTCGACGATCCGGCGGGCGCTGATCCCGAAACGGTCGAGAAGCTCGGCCGGCTTGCCCGAACACGGGATCTCCCGGATGCAGAGATGGGTGATCGCCGTCCGGCCGGCCAGGGCGGAAGCGACGGCGTCGCCCAGGCCGCCGCCGGCGTAGTGGTCCTCGACGACGATGATCCGGTTACGGGCCGCGGCCGCGGCCGCCCGCAAACCGGCCGCGTCGACGGGTTGGACTGAATAGACGTCCACGACCCGGATGGAAATCCCCTCGGCCTTGAGCATCTCGTGCGCTTTCAGGGCCTCGTGGAGGGTGATTCCGGCGGCCACGACGGCGGCCGCGTCATCGGCGCTTTTCCGCAGGGTTTTGGAGCCGCCGACGGGGAACGCTTCATCGGCCGGATAGAGAATGGGCGTGGCCGGACGGGTCGTCCGGATATAGAAGATCCCTTTCTCCCGGGCCGCCGCCTCGACGCACGCCTCGGCCGAGACCGCGTCGGCCGGATAGAGCACCGTCGCCCCCGGGATCGACCGGAACATGGCGATGTCCTCCAGCCCCATCTGCGAACCGCCGTCCTCGCCGATGCTCACCCCGACGTGGGAGCCGCAGACCTTGAGGTTGGCCAGGCTGTGGCCGGCCATCCGGATCTGGTCGTGGGCCCGGGAGAGGAAGGCGGCGAACGAGGCCGCGAACGGCACGTAGCCTTTGACCGCGAAGCCCGTGGCCATTCCGATCATGTTCTGTTCGGCGATATAGGACTGGAAGGACCGCGTCGGGAAGGCGTCGAAAAACTTGTCGGCGTACGTGGAATTACGGACGTCGCCGTCGAGGCAGACGATGGATTCGTTGACCCGTCCGGCGGCCCGGAGCGCGTATCCGTAAGCCAGGCGGGTGGCCGTCTTTTCCGTATACGCCGTCCGCTCGATCTTCGTCCCGGTCTTCAGGGCGGGACGGACGACCCGGCGGGCCGGGCGGAGGTACTTTTTCGCGTCGATCTCGGGAATCGGCCCCAGCTCGGCCAAGGCCTTCTCGAGCTCGTCGGCCTTGAGCGGCTTGCCGTGCCAGCCGTTGAGGTCCTCGAGGAAGGAGACGCCCTTGCCCTTGACCGTCTTGGCGAGGACGGCCGTCGGCAAGCCCTTTGATCCGGCCGCCTTGAGGGCCGCGAGGACGGCCTCGATCTTGTGCCCGTCGATGACGACGGCGTCCCAGCCGAAGGCCCGGAACTTGCGGGCCAGGGCGGCGGCGTCGCGCTGGTGCTGGGTCGGGCCGCTCT
>JAAZPG010000369.1 GCA_012797375.1 Acidobacteriota bacterium | reverse complement strand
CTGCGGGGAAGGGGAGAAAGGACGCCTCGGCCCGGACGGCCGCCCCGCGTCGGGCGAACCGCGGCTTGGATTTCAGGCCGGCCATCATCGGCCCGCTGAAATCGAGGGCGATGACCCGGCCGCCGGCCGGGATCCTCCCGGCAAGCTCCTCGGCCATGTCGCCGGTTCCCGAGCAGACGTCAAGCCAGAGCCGGCCGCCCCCCGCGGCGGCGGTCCGGGCGGCGGCCCGGCGCCAGCGCCGGTCCAGCCCCAAGGTCAGGACGCGGTTGGCCCGTTCATAGGTCGGGGCGACTTCAGCGAAAATTCCGCGGATGTCGGTCATGGCGTTTCCGGCAGGATAGCCGTTTTCATCCGGAATCTCAAATCGCCGGCGGAAAAAACGGGCGGCCGGGCGATAAACCCGGCGGGGATTTTCCGGAGCAGGAGACGAAAAAGCGGATCAATCCGCTTCGCAGATAAGAACGGGATAGCCGGAAGCCGAAAGCCGGCCGGCTAAAAGATCCGCGCCAGACCGATCGTCGACTTTGATCCGGACCCGGTAGAACACGCGGCCCGAGCAGACGACCGTCGAAATGAACGTCTCGCCGAACCGGCGGCCCAGCTCGGCCTGCAGCCGCCGGGCGTTTTGCTCGTTCGTGAAGGAGCCGACCTGGATGACCATTCCGACGGTCGGCGGCCAGTCCTTCCGGTTGAGAATGTCCAGGCGGACCGGTGCGGTGCCGGGGCCGATCATGCCGAGCATCCGGGCGGCGGCGTAAGACAGGTCGATGATCCGCTCCTTGACGAACGGTCCGCGGTCGTTGATCCGGACTTCGGCCGCCCGGCCGTTGTCCAGGTTGGTGACCATCACCCGTGTTCCGAAGGGAAGGGTGGGGTGGGCCGCGGTCATGTCGTACATATCGTAGACCTCCCGGTTGGAGGTCAGCCGGCCGTGAAAATCGGGCCCGTACCAGGAGGCTATGCCCGTTTGTCCCGGGGCGCCGGCGATCATCCTCCCGCCGGCGCAGGCCGGGGCGGACAGGAGGAGGGAGAGCAAGAGAACGGCCGCGCTCCGCGGAACTCCCGGGCCCGGCCGGCGGTCGGAAACGGCGCGTTTCATGCCCTGATCATATCCAAGGCTCAAGGCGGGGGGAATCGTCTCCGCGGGTGAACGGGGGGTTGATTTTCCCGGTCGGGACCTCACCCCCGGCGGTGATCCGGTTTCCTCCAAGGGAGCTCTCCCTCTTGGGGGAGCGGACGACGGAGGCGCGGCGGAAGAATTTCCCCGGGAGGCTCTTTTCTTGACAAGACCGCGGAGGGAAGACTATCGTAGCCGGGCATGCGGAAAATCCCCGCCTTCCTCCCGGCCGCCCTCTATTACGGCTTGATCTATGTTCTTTCGGACCGGCCGATCCGCGGAATTCCCCGGCTTTTCCCCTTGCAGGACAAGATCTTTCATTTCATCCTGTACGCCGTTTTCGGGCTTCTTCTGATCCAGGGACTCAACCGCGTCCGAGTCGAAAAAGCGGTTCGGTTCGCCGCTCTTATCGCCCTGGGAATCGCGGCCGCCGGGCTGGATGAATTCCATCAATCCTTTGTGCCCGGTCGAACGGCGGATTGGGCGGACGCGGCCGCCGACATCCTGGGCGTCCTGGCGGCTTGGGGGGGCGTTCGGCTGTATCTCCGTTTCCGGCCGTCTTATCCCTGGAAACGGGGCGGGCCGTAGACGCTGCAGAACCGGAGAAGCTTCTTCTTGAGAAAGGCGAAGGCTTTTTCCGGAGTCGAGGCGACATGGAAGATTTTCATGTCGGACGGGGCGATCGCCTTGTATTTCACAAGGGCATCGAAATGGACGACTTCCTTCCAGAACTCTTCCCCGTAAAGCAGCACCACGACTTCCTCGCGGGCGATTTTTTCCGTTTGGATCAAGGTCAGCGTCTCGAACAGCTCGTCCAGCGTCCCGTACCCGCCGGGAAAGGCGACAACCGCCCGGGCCCGGCTGACGAGCCAGAATTTTCTCATGAAAAAATAATGGAAAAGGAAGCAGAGATCCTCCGGAATGTAGGGATTGGGCGACTGTTCGTGGGGAAGAGAGATGTTCATGCCAATCGACTTTCCCCCCGCCCGGGCCGCTCCGCGGTTGGACGCCTCCATGATTCACGGGCCGCCTCCCGTGCAGACGACAAAATTTTTCCCCGTCGGCCGCAGGGGGATCGCCCAGCGGGCGAGCCGGAAGGCCAGCTCCTCAGCGTCGCGGTAATAAGGATGAAGAGGAGCCGAGGCGTCGTCGGCGTGAACCCGGGCCGAACCGAGGAATAGGACCGTGCTGTTGATCTTGTTCCGGTCGAACCGCATGTCCGGCTCCAGGTACTCGCTCAGAATCCGGAGGGACCGGGCTTCGGGGGAGTGAAGGAAAACGTCGTTTTTAAAGGCGATCGTAGGGATTACGCAGTTTTTTGTCATAAACATTTCTCCAGGCCGAATTTTAGCCCAATGCCCTTTTTTTGTATAGCCGGACGGCTTTTGACTTCGCCCGGGCCGGTATGATATTTTCCTTGTCCGGACAGGCCGACTCCTCGACAGAAAGAGCGAATATGACAACCCATCCTCTCGAAGCCCTCCGCCGCATGGAATACCCGGGACGCGTCGTCGTCCTCGGCCGCGATCCCGCCGGCCTTCATGACGTCATCGTCTATGCGGCCACCGGACGCTCCCCCTCAAGCCAGGCCCGGCGCCTGGAACGGGAGGGAAACGCGGTTGTGACGAAGCCGACGGATCCCGAGATCCTGAAGACGGGACAGCCGGACTTGCTGGTCTATCCGGCCGTTCTATTCGGCGGACGGCCGGCGGTCAGCAACGGCCGGCAGACCGACGACGTGGCCCGAACCGAGGCGGATCACCCGGTGGCCGCCCTGGCCGCGGCCCTGCGGAATTGGTCTTATGAGCCGGACCCCCCGATTTACACGCCGCGCATCAGCGGTCTTCTCTGGCCCGACGGACGAGCGGCCCTCAGCCTCATCAAGCGGGGGTTCGACGGGTCGGCCCGGCGGCTGTTTTTCGAATTTTCCCTCCACCCCGGACGGGCCGAGATGATCGCCACCTACGCCGGCCCGAACCGGAACCCTCTTCCCGTGTTCGAGGGGGAGCCGCTGTCCCTGACTCTCGTCGAAACCACGGCCAAGGCGACCGCCGGGGTCTTCTACGAAGCCCTTCGGCCCGAGGGCCGGTCCGATGATTTCCGGGTCGCCGCGGCCTGCCTCTTCCTCTCCCGGAACGAGCCGGGGAAGCCGGAGATCGCCCTCATCAACCGTCATGAAAGGACAGGCGCATGAACCCTGAAAAAGAATCGGCCGACAAAGCCGCCCGGAAACAGTACTTCACCAAGGTCAAGGAGGATTTCCCGGACGTTCTTGCCTTCGGCGAACAGAAATTTCACAAGCGGATGTCCATGCGCTACGGGGAAAACCCCGGTTACCCGGCGGCGTTCTACGCCGAGGAAAACGCCTTCGGGGCCAACATGGCCACGCTCGAAGTCCTCCAGGAAGGCAGCAAGGGCCTGGGGTACATCAACGTCGGCGACATGGATCTCGGCCAGCGGCTGGCCCGCAAGCTGACGGCCGTGTTCCCCGGCCAGGCGGCCGTCGTCCTGATCAAGCACGAGATCCCGAGCGGCGTCGCCCTCGGCGTCGACGCCCTCGAGACATTCGAAAAAGCCTGGAACGCGGACCCGCTGTCCAACTTCGGCTCGGTCGACGTCTTCAACGTCCCCGTCACTCCGGCCGTCGCCCGACTCCTGGTCGAAAGCCCGCGGAACATCGAGGTCGTCTATGCCCCCGGCTACGTCGAAAATTCCTTGGAAATCCTGGCCTCCCGCAAGCCGCTCCGGGTCGTCCGGATGGGCGGACCGATCGACGGACCGGCCGGGGACAACGGACTCGAGCTGAAGCGCGTCGCCGGCGGCCTTCTCGTCCAAAAGCGCTTCGATTCCCGGATCGTCTCACCGGCGGATGTCGACGTCGTTTCCCGCCGGAAACCGTCCGCCGAGGAAATCCAGGCCGCCCTCCTGGCCTGGAACGTCGCGGCTTTCACCCGCTCCAATGCCGTTGTCATCGGGACGAAAGACCGCATCCACGGCATCGGCTCCGGCCAGCGCAGCCGCATCGACTCGACCGAGGACGCCATCCGCATCTCCCGTCGCGGCTACGGTCCCGCGGGATGCGTCCTGGCCTCGGACGCTTTCATGCCCTTTCCCGACGTCGTCGAGGCCGCGGCCAAGGCGGGATTGACCGCGATCATCTATCCGCTGGGCTCGATCCGGGATCAAGAAGTGATCGACCGGGCCGACGCCCTGGGCCTGGCGATGATCGTCACCCGGCGCCCCGGAGAAGTCGATTGCGAGCGCTGCTTCCTCCATCGCTGACCGCCGCCGGCGGCGAGGAGGGCGCCGTCCCGGGAAACAAGCCATGGGATTGACGCGATACCAAGCCAAGAGACGGTTCGAGCGGACGCCCGAGCCGTCGGGAGGCGGCGGGGTGGAAGCCACCGTCTCCAACGGCGGACTCGTCTATGTCATTCAAAAACACCGGGCCAAGCGCCTCCACTGGGATCTCCGCCTTCAGGAAGGAAACATTTTGAAAAGCTGGGCCGTCCCCAAGGAGCCTCCGGCGGACGCCGGCGTGAGGCGCCTGGCCGTTGAAGTCGAGGATCATCCCTTGGACTACGCCTTGTTCGAGGGAACCATCCCGGCCGGAGAATACGGCGCGGGGGAGGTCGAAATCTGGGACCGCGGGACTTACCGGGTCATCGAAACGACCCCGGCGAAGCGCTGGATCGAGATCTCCGGAACGCGCCTCCGGGGGGCGTATGTGCTGCTGAAGCTCAAGCCCGGGGAAAAGGATGACCGCAACTGGCTCTTCTTCAAGACAAAACCGTTCGAAACGCAAGGTTGAGGACGAAAAAATGAATTCTTGTCAACGGGCGGCCTTCGGGGCCGCGATCCTGGCCGCGGCCCTCGCCGCCGGCGGATGCGATAAAAAATCCGATGGCAATACCGGCGCGGGAACGGAGACGTCCCCCTTTATCGCCACGGCCGTCGCTCTCCGGACCGAGGGGCTTCGAAGCGAACGCGCGTTCACAATGCTCGCCGATCTTGTCCAGCCCGTCGGGCCGCGCCTCCCGGGCTCGCCGGCCGCGGCCGCCGCGGTCGAGCACATGCGCCGGGTCATGGACGGCCTCGGCTTTGAAACGTGGCTCGAACCGACGACGGTCCAGCACTGGGTCCGGGGGGAGGAGACGGCCGAGATGGTCGACGCCGCGGGGCGCGTCGTTGGTTCGCTGACCGTCTCTTCCCTGGGAGGAAGCGTTCCGACGCCCGAATCCGGCGTCCTGGCTCCTTTGATCGAGGTCGACTCGTTCGACCGGCTCGACGCCTTGGATTCATCGGCGCGGGGAGCGGTCGTTTTTTTCAACCGGCCGATGAACCCGGCACTCATCGATACGTTCCGGGCTTACGGAGAATCAGCCGTTTTCCGTTCCGGCGGACCGTCCCGGGCCGCCCGTTGCGGGGCGGTCGCGGCCTTGATCCGCTCGGTGAATCCACGGATCGATGATTTTCCCCATACCGGCCTGGTTGAATACGATCCGGCCGAGACGAGGATTCCGGCGGCCGCCGTCTCGACCGCGGACGCCGAACGGCTTTCCGCCCGGCTCAAGGAGAATCCCGGCTTGCGGGTCCGTCTGAAAATGACGTGCGCCGACCTGGAACCCGTCGTCTCGGCCAACGTGATCGGTCAGATCCGCGGATCCGATAAGCCGGACGAGATCGTCCTGATCGGCGGCCATCTGGATTCCTGGGATTTGGCCGTCGGAGCGCACGACGACGGCGCGGGATGCGTCCAAGCCGTCGAGGCTCTGCGCCTGATCCAAGCCTGCGGCCTGAAACCGCGGCGGACGATCCGGGCGGTGATGTTCATGAACGAGGAATTCGGCGCCTCGGGCGGCCGGGATTACGCGGCCGATCTCCGGCGGAAAACCGAGCGTCATGTCGCGGCCATGGAATCGGACCGGGGCGGATTTCTTCCCCTTTATTTCACGATCGGCGGCCCGCCCTCGATCCGGCGTAAATACATCGCCCACGACCGGGCGTTCCGGAGTCTCGGCTTGTCCGGCATCCGGGCCGGCGGGGGAGGATCGGACATCGGACCGATCGTCCAACAAGGCGCCGTGCCCATGGGCTTCATTCCCAACGCCCAGACCTATTTTGAGCTGCATCATTCCGGCCTCGACACCCTGGACAAGGTCCATCCCCGCGAGCTTGAGCTTGGGGCGATCGTTCTCGCCCTTGGAGCCTATATCGTCTCGGAAGAAGGATTCTGAGGATGCGGGTCGCCATCCTCTGGCATTTCCATCAGCCGGTCTACCGCCGGGCCGGGTCGTTCTCCTACATCCTTCCCTGGGTCAACTACCACGTGAAAAATTACCACCAGATGCTTTCCCTGGCGGAGGAGACGGGATATCCCTGCACCTTCAACGTGGTTCCCTGCCTGATTGAACAAATCCTCGATTACGCCGAAGGCCGGGCCGTCGATCCCGTCCAGGCCGCCCTGGAAAAGGACCCGGCGGGCTTGACCGAAAGCGAGACCGCTCTTCTCCGCCCGTTCGCCCCGGGCGAATGCGGCCCGGCCGAAGTCCAGGCAGGAGCCCTGAAGGCCTTTCTTTCGCCGGTCGATGATGTACCCAAAACGAGGGACGCATGCTTGGAGAAGCAAAAAGACGTCCTCGGCGGGCTTGTCCCGGAACTGGCCCGGCTCGGACGGGCGCGGCGGATCGAGCTGACGGCTTCCCCGTACTACCATCCCTTGACGCCGTTGATCTTCGACCTGAGGACGGCTTTCGGCCATATCCTGCCGCGGGAATCGTTCCATTATCCCGGCGACGCTCTCCTTCATCTGGAAAAGGCCGTTTCCTTTTTCGAGGGGATTTTCGGCTTCCGGCCGGCCGGCCTCTGGCCGTCCGAGGGCGCGGTCAGCCCCGACGTGACGCGGGCCGCGGCCGGGACGGGTTTTCGCTTCGCCGTGACGGACGAAAACGTCCTTTGGAAAAGCCTCGGCGTCTCTCCGAACTTGGACCATCTCCGGACGCCGTACCGGAGCGAGGGCTTGCCCGTTTTTTTTCGGGACCGGCTGCTGTCCGACTTGATCGGCTTCGAGTACGGCCGATGGGACCCTGTCGAAGCGGCGGCCGACCTGGTTCGAAGAATCAAGGAGCGAGGCACATCCCGCCCGGACGACTCCCTGGTTTTGGCCTTGGACGGAGAGAATCCTTGGGAAACCTACGCCGACAACGGCGTTCCCTTTCTCCGGGAGTTTTTCGTCCGGATGCTCCGGGCCGAGGGCCTCCAGCCGTCTTTTCTCGGAGATATTCTCCACGACCGCGGGAACGATCTTAAGGAAATCGATCTCGTCCCGGGAACCTGGCTCGGAAGCTTCGCCAAGTGGATCGGCGACGAAGCTAAAAACGAGGGATGGAACATGCTCAGCCGAGCCCGGCGGGATTGCGGCCCGGTGGAGGAAATCCTGATCGCCGAGGGATCGGACTGGTTCTGGTGGCGGGGAGAGGACCATCCTGAATTCGAGGCCCTCTTTCGCGGGCATCTCGCCTCCGCCTACGCCGGCCGGGGCCTTCCGGTCCCCAGGGAATGCCGGCCCGCGGAAGGACTTCCATGAGCCGCGGATTCGCTTTTTTATTCGGTGTCCACAATCACCAGCCCGTCGGCAATTTCGGCTGGGTCTTCGACCAGGCCGCGGCCGATGGCTACCTGCCGTTCCTGCGAGCCCTGAAAGGCCACCCGCGTGTGAAAATCTCGGCCCATTATTCCGGCCCGCTGCTGGAGGACTTCGCCGCCCGGCGCGGCGAAGCCTGGGACCTCCTGGCCGAGCTGACCGCCCGGGGACAGATGGAGCTTCTCGGCGGCGGATTTTACGAGCCGATTCTTCCGATCATCCCCGAGGCCGACAGGAGAGGTCAGATCGAGATGATGAGCGACTACCTGGAGAAGCATTTCGGCCGGCGGCCCCGGGGGATCTGGCTGACCGAGCGCGTCTGGGAGCCCCACTTGCCCTCCACCCTGGCCCGAGCCGGCATCGAGTATACGCTCCTGGATGAAAATCATTTCCAAGCCGCCGGGATCACCGGCCTCCACGACCTTTACGTGACCGAGGACGAGGGATATCCGCTCCGGCTGTTTCCGATCGACCAGAGATTGCGCTACCTCATTCCGTTCCGCGGCCTGCCCGAGCTCGGGCGCTACTTGGAGGGCATCCGGGCCGCCGGAGGCCTGGCTGTCCTGGGCGACGACGGCGAGAAATTCGGCCTTTGGCCGGGGACGAAATCGTGGGTCTATGAGAAGGGATGGTTGGAACGGTTTTTTCTTTTCCTCGAGGAAAATGACATCCCGACGATGACGTTCGCCGAGGCGGTCGACGCGCGTCCCCCGGCCGCCCGGATTTATCCGCCCCCCGCCTCCTACATCGAAATGATGGAATGGGTGCTGGAACCGGATGACGCCCGGCGGTATCGCCGCTTGAAGGAGACCCTGTCCGAGCCCGACGGCCGCCGTTTTCTCCGGGCCGGGTTTTTCCGTGATTTTTTTCGGAAATACCCCGAAAGCCGCCGGCTGCGCGACCGGATGAACGGCGTCTCCCGGGCCGTCCGGGCGGACGGAGACGCTGAAGCCGTCCGCGACCTCTACCGAGGACAGAGCAACGATCCCTACTGGCACGGCGTGTTCGGCGGCCTCTACCTGCCTCATCTCCGGGAAGCGGCCTATGGCCACTTGTTGAAGGCCGAGGCCCGGTGTCCGGCCGAGCCGGGTTGGACGAAAGTCGATGACGATCTTGACGGCCGGCCGGAATACGTCCGCCGCAACGGCCGGTTCCGGCTTCAATTCAAGCCCGGACCTGACGGCGGCTTGGAGGAAATCGATTATTATCCTCTCTTCCGGAATTTGAGCGATGTTCTTTCCCGCCGGGCCGAGACGTATCATGGAGAGGCCGGCGAAGACCGCGGACCCGAGCGGAAAGGGGAAAAGAGCATCCACGAAATCGCCAAGCCCCTTCCGGCCGGAGCGGCCGACCTGATCAGGCCCGGCCGGGGGCCCCTCCGCTCGGCCGTGGACCGGTTTTTCGATTTCGAGGCGGACGCGGCCCGGATCGTCTCGGGAGAGGAGCCGGAGCGGGGCGGATTCGACGGAGAAGAAAGCCCTGTCGTTCTCGCGGAGGACCGACTCGTCTGCGGGCAGTCCGGACGGATCATGGTCCGGACGGCCGCCTCTCCGATCGCCGTCCGGAAGGAAATCGCCGTTTTCGGCCCCAAGGTCCTCGTCCGGACGATCCTCCGGAATCCGGGCGTTCGGATTCTGCGGTTCGCCCACGCCGCCGAATGGAACCTTTACCAGATTCCCGAAGAGATCGAAACGGACGGCGACGCCGTCCGCCTTTGTCGGGGACGCCTGATCCTGCGCCCCGCGGCCGGGGCGGAGCTTCACTTCCGTCCCCTTCGGACGCTGTCCCAGTCGGAAAAAGGCTACGACACGATTCACCAAGGGTACGGCTTGATCTGGATCCACCGGATCGAGCTCGAACCCGGCGGGACGGACGAATTCACGGTCGAGTTGGAAGAATCCGAATGACCGCCGGAGGAGGAGGCAGCCGGAAGACGCATCCGCCCGAGCTCCGCCATGACCCGCTTAGCGGGAGGTGGGTGCTGATCGCCCCCGATCGGGCCCGGCGGCCGAACGATTATCGAAACGGCCGTCCGGCCTGGGCCGCCGGCCCGCGCGCCTCCTGCCCCTTCTGCCCCGGCCGCGAAGCGGAGACGCCCGCCGAAGTGGACGCCCTCCGCGGGCAAACATCCGTTCCCGATTCGCCCGGCTGGCGGATCCGGGTCGTCCCCAACAAGTATCCGGCCCTTGTCCCGGGACCCGGCCCGTCCCCCGGCCGCCACGAGGTCGTCATCGATTCGCCGGACCACGAACGGGAATGGGCCGACCTGCCCGATGACCATCTTCGGGACCTTTTGGAGACGTTCCGCCGGCGGCTCCGGGTCTTGGAGAATGATCCCGCCGTCCGGTACGTTCAGATCTTCAAGAACAAGGGCGCTTCGGCCGGCGCGTCCCTCCGGCATCCCCATACCCAGATCCTGGCCGTTCCCGAGGGCCCCCGGCAGATCCGGGATGAAATGGAAAACCTCGAGCGGACGGCGGCCGCGGAAGGGGAGGGATGCCCGGTCTGCCGGCTCATCGAGAGGGAGGCGGCCGGCCCGCGGCTTATCCAACTCAATCCGGATTTCGCCGCCCTGGCGCCCTATGCCTCCCGCTTTCCCTATGAAATCCACGTCTGGCCGCGTCGCCACGCGGCCTCCTTCCGGGAGACGGGCGAGGCCGAGCTTTTAATCCTGGCCCGAATGCTGAAGGACCTTCTCGGCCGTCTCCGGGCCGCGGCCGGCGATCCGGATTACCATCTCCTCCTGCGCCAAGGGCCTTCGGCCGGATCGGGGGCGGAAAGCCGGGCCGGCCGCCGCGGGTTCATTCACTGGCGCCTCGAAATCCTCCCGATCCTGGCGGCCGTCGCCGGCTTCGAATGGGGGACGGGCTGCTTCATCAATCCCGTTCTTCCCGAATCCGCGGCCGCGGCTCTCCGCGGATGAACGCGGCCTGAATAGACCGGACCAGCCTCACGGCCGGTCAACGGCTCTTGGATTTCATCACGCGGCGGTTCCGCCGCCTTCAAGGAACGAGCGCCCGCTGGAGACGCCGGCGGCGAGGTCCCGGGGATCCGGCCCCGGTCGACGGGATGGCCGGCCGCTTCGAGCTTGAAGGCCGGATTGTTCCGGACCGTCTCAGCCCGCCAGTTCCCGGTAGAGGCGGAGATACTCCTCGGCCGAGCGGGCCCAGGAAAAGTCCCGGCTCATGCCGTTGCGCCGCAAGGCGGCCATGTCCTCCGGATTTTTCCAGGCCTCCAAGGCGCGGCGGACGGCCTCAACCAAGGCGCCGGGGCCGGCCGCCTCGAACTTGAACCCCGTTCCCTTCCGCGACGCGGGCTGATATTCATCGACGGTGTCGTCGAGCCCGCCGACAGACCGGACGACCGGGACCGCCCCGTATCGTTGGGCGTACATCTGGGTCAGTCCGCACGGCTCATAGCGGGACGGGACGAGAAAAAAATCGCTGCCGGCGAAGACTTTCCGGGCCAAGCGCTCGTCATAGGCGATCCGGAGACCGACATTCCAGGGAAAACGCCGGGCCGCCTCGGCCAGGCGGCGCTCGATCCAGGGCTCGCCGTGGCCGACGATGACCGACCGGAACTTCAAGGGAGCCAAAAGGTCCAAGGCGTCGGCGAAAAGATCAAGCCCTTTCTGGCCGGCCAGCCGGGAAACGATCCCGAACACGGGCGGACCGGAATCAGCGGGGGCGAAGCCGAACGCCCGGAGCAGATCCTCCTTACAGGCTTTTTTCCCCGTGAGATCGCCGGCGGAGAAGGGGGCGGCGATCGCCGGGTCGGCGCCGGGATTCCAGGCGGCGTCGTCGATGCCGTTGATGATCCCCCGGACGGCGCCGCTCCGCGAACGAAGAAGCCCGTCCAGGCCGCAGCCGAATTCCGGCGTCTGGATTTCCCGGGCGTACCGCGGGCTGACGGTCGTGACCGCGTCGGCATAGAGAAGGCCGGCCTTCAGAAAGCTGACCTTTCCGTGGAATTCGAGATCGTCCATCCGGAACAGCCGTTGGGGAAGACCGACGCGGCCGAGGATGTCCGGTTCGAACACGCCTTGGTAAGCCAGGTTGTGAATCGTGAAAACGCCGCCGGCCGAACGGAACAGCGGATCGCCGCCGTTGGTGAATTTCCGGTAAGCGAAAATCAAGGCCGTCTGCCAGTCGTGGGCGTGGATGACGTCCGGGGAAAAATCCAGGACCCGGAGAGCGTCGAGGATCGACCGGGAAAAAAAGCCGAAGCGCTCTCCGTTTTCGGGATCGTCTCCCTCGACGGTGCCGTAGAGATGCCCCCGGTTAAAGTAATAATCGTTCTCGATGAAAAAAACACGGACGCCGTGCCGCCGGGCTTCCCGGATGGAAAACGGACCGGTCCGCCCGGCGTGGCGGAGGGGAAGCTCCGGAAAACGTTCCTTGACCGTCCGGTAAAAGGGAAGAAAAAGGAAAACCTCGTGGCCCGCCTCGGCCAGGGCTCGGGGAAGGGCGGAGGCCACGTCCGCCAAGCCCCCCGTTTTGGCATAAGGAGCCGCTTCCGACGAAGCGAAAACAATCTTCACGGCGGAGGCATGATACCCCAGCCGGGGTCGTCTTGCCAAACCCGGCCGGAATCGCTACGATGTTCGAGCCATGATCGAGGTGACCGCGGCGGTGATTGAAAACGCCGGGCGCATCCTCATCTGCCGGCGTCGGAAAGGGGGGCCGAACGGGGGATTGTGGGAGTTCCCCGGAGGGAAAATCGAGCCCGGGGAATCGGCGGAAGAGGCCCTCCGGCGGGAGATCAAGGAGGAGCTGGACCTGGACATCGAGGTCGGGGAGCGCCTCGGCGTTGTCTCCGGCGGCGGGCCCTCCGGCGGGCTCGTCCTGGAGGGCTTCCGGGCCCGTCTCCGGCGGCCGGGCGGTTGCGTCCTCCGCGATCACGACGACGTCCGGTGGGTGGTTCCCGAAGAGCTCGCGGGATTTCCTTTCGCTCCCGCCGACCGGCCGTTCGTCGAACTCCTCCGCGGCCGGAAACGTCCATGACCGATCTTCCGCGTCCGGACGATCCCGGCGGAAAAGCCGTCCTTCTCAAGCCGGGCAAGGACAAAGCCGTCCGCAACCGCCACCATTGGATCTTTTCCGGAGCGGTCCGCCGCTTTCCCGATTTCGAGGACGGAGAGATTTTAGACGTCCGCGACGCGAACGGCGGGTTCCTCGGCCGGGGATATTTCAACCGCCGGTCCTCGATCACCGGGCGGATGATCGCTTTCGACGAGACTCCTCCGGGCGAAGCCGTGGAGAACGCCGTCCGCCGAGCGGCCGCCTTGCGCGAACGCCTCCTCGGCGGCTCGACCGACGCGTTCCGGGTGGTCAACGGCGAGGGGGACGGCCTGCCCGGCTTGATCGTCGACCGCTACGGAGGCGTCCTCGTCCTCCAGATCTCGACCCTGGGCATTGAGCGCCTCAAGCCGGCGATTCTCGACGTCCTGGAAAGGACGCTCTCTCCGGAAACGATTCTCGAGAAATCGAATCTTCCGTCCCGGCGGGAGGAGGGCATGGCCCCGTTCGAGGGGCTCCTTCGCGGACGTCCCGTCGAGGCGGTCGAGATCCGGGAAAACGGACTCCGGTTCCGCGTCGACCTGGCCGCCTCGCAGAAAACCGGCTTTTACTTGGATCAGCGGGAGAACCGGAAGCTTGTCCGGGACTTGGCGGCCGGTCGCCGGGTTTTAAACGCCTTTTGCTACACCGGGGGATTCACCATCGCCGCCTGGGCCGGCGGGGCGGCTTCCATCACGAGCCTCGATGTCTCCGCCCCGGCCTTGGAACTGGCCCGGGCAAACGTCGGCTTGAACGGCTTCTCCGGCCGGGAAAACACGTATTTGCTCGGCGATGCCTTCGAGACGCTGCGCCGTCTTCCCCTGGATTTCGACCTGATCATTCTCGATCCACCGGCCTTCGCCAAGCGCAAAAGCGAAGTCGTCGCCGCTTGCCGCGGATATAAGGACATCCACCGGATCGTTTTCCAAAAATGCCCGGAGGGCGCCCTCATCCTGACGTTCTCCTGCTCCTATTTCGTCGACGAAAAGCTCTTCCGCCAGGTGATCTTCCAGGCCGCGGGGGAGGCCGGACGCCGCGTTCAAATCATCGGCCGCCACCGGCCGACGGGCGATCATCCGGTGAACGTTTTTCATCCGGAAGGCGATTATCTCAAGGGCTGGCTTCTCCACGCCGGCTGAGAAAACCGCCCGGGCCGTCCCCGAAGTGTGCTACAATGCGGTCTTCCGGCGGGAACGAGCCTTTCTTCCGTCTTCCCCGGAAGGAAAGGACGGCCATGACTTCATCCGTTCCGGCGGGCGATCCCGCTTTTCTTGAACGACTCCGCCGCGCGTTCCGCGGCGCATCCTTGCTCGGCCTCGCCCAGATCGGAGGCTTGGCCGTTTTTCTGATCGTCGGGGAAATCATCCGGGCGAAAAAACGGCCGTTCTTCGGCTTTCTGTCGTCTTCCTTAACCTCCGAGAACCGGATCATCCTGCGGTACGCGTTTTTCGCCGCGGCCGTGGCCCTGATCCTTCTTCTCCGCTTTCTTCACGGCCGGCGCCTGAGGGTGATCGGAGCGATCGACGACCGGTCCGCGGCCTTGTCCCGCTTGTTCGACCTGACCGTCCTCACCCTCTGCCTGGCCGAGATCCCGGCTCTTTTGGGCTTGATCCTCTTCCTGATCGCGGGCTACAACCGGGACTTCTACATCCTCCTGTTCGTTTCCTTGTTTCTCCTTTTTATGTACCTCCCCCGGTTGAAAAACTGGGAGGACATCCTGGAGCACCGGCCGCCCGCCTGCCCGCTCTGAGAAACGGCGCATGACCGCGATGAAGATCCGGTTTCTGGGAGGGATCCGGCAGGTCACGGGCTCGAAATTCTACCTGGAGACACCGGACAGCCGCGTTCTCGTCGATTGCGGCCTCTACCAGGAGCGGCCTTATCTCAGCCGCAACTGGCAGCCGTTTCCCGTCCCCCCGGAGGACATCGAGTCCATCCTCCTGACCCACGCCCATCTGGATCATTGCGGCTATATTCCGCGTCTTTCCGCCGACGGCTTCAAGGGCCGCATCCTGGCCACCCCTCCCACGGCCGAATTGGCCCGGATCATCCTCCTCGATTCGGCCCACATCCAAGAGGAGGACGCGGCCTTCAAGAAAAAACGCCACGCCAAGGAAGGCCGCAAGGGCCCGCATCCGGAAATCCCCCTCTATACGATAGGCGACGCGGAGCACGCGATCCTGGCTTTCGAGCCCGTGGCTTATGAAAAACGGATCGTCTTGGGCCGGCGGACGTCGGTCGTATTCCACGACGCCGGCCACATCCTCGGCTCCTCGATGCTCCAGGTGGAGTCGGGCGAGGGCGCAGCCGTCCGGCGGATCGTCTTTTCCGGAGACATCGGCCGGTGGGACAGTCCGCTCGTCCAGGATCCCTCGGTCTTCTCCCGGGCAGATTACGTCGTCATGGAGTCGACGTATGGAGACCGGGATCATGAGGATCCCGAGCCGATTGAATCGCTTCTGGCCCGGATTATCAACGAGACGGCCGGCATCGGGGGGAAAGTCCTGATGCCCGTCTTCGCCATGGAGCGGGCCCAGGAGGTCCTTTATTACCTCGGCAAGCTCCTGCGGGCCAAGCGCATCCCGCCTCTTCCGGTCATCATGGACAGCCCGATGGCCGTCGAGATCACGAAGGTCTTCGAACGGTACCCGTCTTATCTGGACGAGGAAGCCAAGGCGATCGTCCGGTCCGGCCGCTCGCTGTTCCAGTTCCCCGGGCTCCGGCTGACCCCGACCATGGCCGACTCCAAGGCCGTCAACGACATGGAGGGGCCGGCCGTCATTCTGGCCGGATCGGGGATGGCCACGGGAGGCCGGATCAAGCATCATTTGAAATACAACATCGGCCGGCCGGAAACGACCGTCTTGTTCGTCGGTTACCAGGCCCAGGGAACGCTGGGCCGGATTATCCTCGACGGAGCCAAGGAAATCCGGCTCTTCGGGGCGATGCTCCCCGTCCGGGCGCGCATCGTCCGGATCACGGGCTTTTCCGCCCACGCCGGCAAGCGCGAGCTACGGCGCTGGCTGAACGCCTTCGATGTCCGGCCACGGAAGCTGTTCATCGCCCACGGCGACGAGAACGTGTCCCTAGCCTTCGCCGCGGAGCTTCGATCCGAGGGCTGGCGGGCGGTTGTTCCCCGCTACGGCGAGGAATTCGATCTCGACTGATCCGGGATTCAGCTCCCGCCCAAAAGCCGGCGCTGCCAGCGGTCCCCCCGGCCGCCGTGAAGAAGGGGGGCGATCGTCCGGCGGCCGGTCGGGCCGATGCTTTTCTCCAGGAAAGCCATCTCCCGGAGCTTATCCTTGATCCCGGGATCCGGCCGGCCGGGAAGACCCGCCTCCGTCATCAGGAGAAGACCCTTGGCCGCGATGGCCAGCTCCACCCGGATCCGGATCAAGCAGAACATGTCGGCCACGATCTCGCCGGGAAACCGTTCCTTGAGCGAAAGAAGATAGGTCCCGATCCGGGACGACGAGAAGCGGCCCTCGCCGATGAGGCCGAGAAGCTCGACATCGGAATCGAAGCCCGCCTCCAGCCATTTTCGCGTCCGACGTTCACCGGCGACGAAAACGAAAACGGAAAGAAGCGGCAAGGCCGTGATCAGGACGGCGGCCGCGGCCAAGGGCGGGAGGAGAAACCGGTTGAAGGCGGAATGAAGGAGAACGGCCAGGCCTAGACCGGGAAGCGCTTCGACGATCCGCGGCCGCCCGGGCCGCTCACCCAAAGCCTTCGTGACGACGGCGAAGAGGAGCGTCGTTCCTCCGTGCATCATCGCCGTCCCGATCCCCCGGACCGCCCAGACGGCGATGTCCGGTCCGGGAAGGGCATTTAAATAAACGGTGTTTTCCACGAGGGAAAAGCCGGCGCCCACGGAAAATCCCAGGATGGCGGCGTCGACCAGAAAGCCGATTTTCCGGGAACGGAAAAAGAAAAAAAAGAGGACGGCCGCCTTGAGGCTTTCCTCGAGAAGAGGGGAAACGATTCTCGAGTAGAAGGTGAAATCGTTCCGGAATACCGGGAGCAAGGCGCCGTTCGAGGCATATCCCAGGACGGCCGCGGCCGCTCCGCCGGCCAAGGCGGCCAGCAGCGCCCTCGGCCGGACCAGCTTGTAGCTGTCCAAGAAAACCAGGATCAAAAGAAAAATCAGAACGGGGAGAAGGCCGAGGCCGGTTTTCAGGATAAGCATCGGGGCGGACGAGGCCATGAGCGGCATTTTTTTCATTCTATGCCACCCGCCCGGCCGGAGCAAGCCGGGATCGCCGGTTTTCTTAATTGACACGTCCTTCGAGAAAGACGTATATTCCGGGTGTCTTCGAAAATCAGGGAGCGGAGCGTTCACGTCGACGAGGGGCCCGCGAGCCTCGCGGGGCGGGGTCTGCCGCGTCCGGGGACAAGACCGCTTTCCGGAATCTCAACATCAGGGAGGGGATCGGATGACGAAAAAGCAGAGAGGATTGTTGATCGCCGCCTCGGCCGCGGCCGCCGTTTTAGCCGTTCTTTTCTTTTTTCATCCCGGCTGGTTGACAAAAAACACCGATGGAGACCAAATGATCGGGACAATCTCCCGGGCCGATCGCTACCGCCCCGGCGGGATGACGGCCAAGGATGTCGTCCTGACCAAAGCGGACGTCACGAAATTGCTCCAGGATCCCGCTTTTCAGAACCTGATCAAGAACGTCGAATTCCAGCGCCTGCTCGGCGATCCACGCTTCGCCGCCATGATGAAGGAGGATCAGGCGGGGGCCTCCCGTCTTTTGGGTGATCCGCGGTTCACCGGCCTCTTCCAGGCGGCCGCGGACCTGAACGCGGTTTCCAACGACGGGGAGGAAGAAGCGGAGTCCGGGTTCGAATCGCTGGTCAAGAACGCGGATTTCATCGGCCTTCTCAAGAATCCCGATCTTCCCCGGATCATCGAATCGGCGGCCGCCGCCGGGATGTTTGAAAGCGCGGCGTTCTACGCGATGATGGGGGACAAAACCCTCGCCGGACTCCTTCAGCGCCCGGAGATGAAAGCCCTGGCCGGCAACGGAAGCTTCGCCCGATATGTCTTGAACGAGCCGAAATACGCTCCGGTGATCCGGCGGATCGAGACGGCCGGCGCCTGGGGAGCGTTCCGGGAAGCCCTGGCCGGAGGCCGTCTCGACGAATCCGGCCCGAGTCCGATTCCGGCCGATCTCGCCCGGGACTCGGCCTTCCTGGAGTTTTTTAATGATCTCGACGTCGCCGCCTTGCATAAAGACAAGACGTTCCTCTCCCTCGTCGAATCGGCGGATTTTGCCCGCCTTGTCCGGAATTTGAACGCGGCCGGCGTTTATTCCGACGGCGGGCGGGCGTTCTCGGCCCTGATCAACGGGCCGGGATTCTCCGGATTTTTAAAGGCGCTCGATTCCTTGAGCGACGCCGACCGGGCGGACGTTCTCCGGACCGCCGGCGACGCGAACTTCCGCGAGCTTCTCGGAAACGAGGATTTTCCACGCGTTTATGCCCGTCCCGAGTTCCCCGAAGTGGTGAAGGCTTTGGCGGCGGCGGATCTCCGGTTCGAAGGAGCGGAAGCTTTCGAAGGGCCGATCACCCGGCGGATGATCGAACTCGTCTGTCCGGACTGTCCCGAGGTGTACGCCTTGGCCCAAAAAACCTTTTTCCTTGCCCTATCCCGCAACGCGGCCTTCGTCCGGATCGTGGAAAACAACGCCCTCAAGATCGTGATGGCCGAAATCCGGGGGCTGCGCGATCTGATTCAAAGCTTCCCCTCCGGACTCGTCCTTGTCTATAGCGATCCCCGGCAGAAGGAGCTTTTCAAGAGCGCCGGATTCCAAACCCTTCTGGCGGACAGGAGCTTCCTTCTCTTGCTGGCCGATCCGAATTTCCGGACGCTCCTGTCCGACATCAAATCTCTGGCCGATCTCATCGGCTTCTGGTCGGTCCAAGCCGGTTCGGATTCCGTCCCGCCGCCGTCGTTGCTGGCCAATCCGGCCTTCGCCGCTCTTCATAACGACGCCCGGTACCGCCTCCTGCTGGCCGGCGTCTCCCTGCCCGCCGCCCTCGGTTCCCCGGCCGGCTTCTTCTTTCTAGCGGATTCCAGCGCGGTTTCCCAGGTGAAATCGATGGTTCAGAACGGAGGCGGAAGAGGAGCCGCGCTGCTTGCCGATGATCGCCTGGCCCGGATTATCGTTGCCGACCCGGCCCGGACGGCGATCGTCCTCGCCCACCCCGGCTTCTTCGCCCTGGCGGAACACGCAAGCCGGATTCTGGCCGATCAAGGCGCAGCGCGTTTCGATCAATTCGTCGGCGTGCTCCAGAATCCAAAAACGATGTTGCTGCTCAAGAACGCGCCTTTCTGCTCGCTGATGCGGGATCCGGCGTTCGCCGGGCTGCTGTTCAGCGGGACGATTCAGGCCGTCCTCAACAATCCGCCTCTCACCGAGATGCTGAATGACTCCATGAGCGGGGCTCTTTTCCAGAACACGATCAACTGAGAATAAAAAGCCCGCCGCGAGGACGATTTTCCGGACGCCGGGACGTCCGTTCGGCCGGCGGGGAGGAGAGGATGATGACGACGCGCCGACGGCCGGGCGTGACCGCTTGTCTTTTCGTCCTGGCGGCGTTCGCCGCCCCGCTTCTTTCCGGGCAGACGCTCTTCCGCTATAAAATCCGGGATTTCGACCTCGTCTATTATGCCCAGGCCCACGAATACATCATTGAACACCTCGCCCGGTCCTACCTCCGGACGATGGACTTCTACAAGAAGTTCTTCGACTACCGGCCGACCCAGGAAACGGCCGTGTTTCTCAGGGATTTCGGCGACTGGGGCAACGGCGGAGCAACGGCCGTGCCCCGCAACCTGGTTTTTTTCGAGCTTTCGCCTTTCGACCATGTCTACGACATCCTCAATGCCTACGAGCGCATCTCGCTGGTCATGCATCACGAGATGGTCCACGTCATCACCATGGACAAACCCGTCGGGGCCGCTTCATTCTTCCGCAAGCTGTTCCGGGGCAAGGTCATGCCCGACAAGGAAAACCCCCTGTCCATGTTCTACACCTACTTAACGAGCCCCCGGGCGTATGCCCCGCGGTGGTACCTGGAGGGGATCGCCGTCTTCATGGAGACCTGGACGGACGGGGGCTTGGGGCGGAGTCTCGGGGCCTACGACGAGATGATGTTCCGGACGGAAGTCCTTGAGGACGGCCTTCTCTACGACGCCCTTGGGCTGGAATCCGAGGGAACGGCCGTGGACTTTCAGATCGGGGCTCTGTCCTACATGTACGGCACCCGGTTTTTCTCCCACTTGGGGGCGAAATACGGCCCGGAGAAAGTCGTCGCCTGGACGTCGGCTGAACAAGGAAGCAAGGGATATTTCGCGGCCGAGTTCAAGCGGACGTTCGGTCTGCCCCTCACCCGGGAATGGTCGGCCTGGATCGCGGCTGAAAAAACCTGGCAGGAGGATAACCTGGCCCGGATCCGCGGGAATCCGGTGACGACCTTCAAGCCCCTGACAACGGAGCGGCTGGGATCGGTGTCCCGGGCCTTCCACGATCCCGGAAGGGGGAAGGTTTACCTCGGGCTCAATTATCCCGGCCAGATTCCCCACCTGGCGGCCGTCGACGTCAAAACCGGGGCTATCGAACGTTTGGCCGAAATCAAGGGCGGGAAGCTGCACTCCGTATGTTCCCTGGCTTTCGACCGGGAGGGGGGACGCCTCTTTTTCACCTCGGACAACAATTCATTCCGCGACCTGCGGGTCCTGGACCTGGCGACCGGGCGGACGAAGCTCCTGATCAAGGACCTGCGGGCCGGGGATCTCGTCTTCAATCCGGCCGACCAAAGCCTCTGGGCGATCCGCCACAATCTCGGCCTTTCCTCCCTCATCAAGGTCGATCCGCCGTACGCCGACTGGACGGCCCTTTACGGCTTCGACTACTTCGCGGATGTTTACGATCTCGACCTTTCGCCCGACGGCCTCTTCTTGACCGCGGCCTCGGCCGACGTGTCCGGGGATCAGCGCTTGGTCCGCGTCCGGACCGCCGATGTCCTCCAAGGCCGATGGGAGCCGGAGACGCTCTTCGACTTCGGCAAGGACGCCCCGGCGTCTTTTCGCTTTTCGCCCGACGGGCGGTTTCTCTACGGCTCTTCCTATTACACCGGGGTTTCGAACATCTTCCGTTATGATCTCGAGCGGAAAACCCTGGACGCGCTCAGCAACTGCGAAACCGGCTTTTTCAAGCCGGTTCCAGCCGCCGAGGACGGACCGCTCCTGGTCTTCAAGTATGCCAAGGACGGCTTTGTCCCCGGATGGATCCCCGGCCGTCCCGTCGAGGACGTAAACGCCATCCGGTTCCTCGGCCAGGAAGTCGTCGACCGGCATCCCGCGGTCAAGAATTGGACGATCGGTTCTCCGGCCGACATCCGCCTCGAAAACCTGACCGTGGAAACGGGCGTCTACAATTCCTTCAAGGACATCCGCTTGAATTCGATCTCTCCCATCCTCGAGGGGTACAAGGGCTCGCTGGCTCCCGGCCTGAGGGTGGAATGGCGCAATCCGCTCCGATTCAACGGATTCGATCTCACCGCGTCCTATTCCCTCGATCCCTCGCTCCCGGCCCGGGAGCGCCCCCATCTCGGCTTGGCTTATCATTTCTGGAACTGGACTTTCGCCGCGACCTATAACAACGCCAGCTTTTACGACCTTTTCGGTCCGACCATGGCCGGCCGCAAAGGATATTCCCTGGCCGCCCGGTATTCGCGGGAGATGATCTACGATCCTCCCCGAAGCCTCCGGATCGAGGCCCAGGCGGCGGCGTACGCCGGGCTGGACAGGATGCCCGACTATCAGAACATCGATGCGACATACGACAAGCTGCTGACCGCCCGGGCCGGGATCAAGTATGCCGATCTCCGCCGGTCGATCGGAGCCGTCGAGGACGAGAAAGGGCCGCTGGCTCATTTCTTCGTTCAGGCCAACGGCGTCAACGGCCGGATCTATCCCCGGGTTTACGGACGGTTTGATTACGGGATCGCCCTGCCCCTCAACCACTCCTCGCTCTGGCTCCGGACATCGGCCGGCCGGTCGTTCGGCGACCGGACGAACGATTTCGTCAAATTCTTCTTCGGCGGATTCGGGAACAACTGGATCGACGCCCAGGAGGAAAACAGGTACCGGGAGCAGGCCGGCTTTCCGGGCGTCGGGATCAACT
>JAAZPG010000368.1 GCA_012797375.1 Acidobacteriota bacterium | reverse complement strand
TCGGGATGCCCGTCGGGCTGACCGGATGGCGTCCGCCCTTGGCCTTGCCCTCGCCTCCCCCGTGGGGATGGTCGATCGGATTCATGGCCGTTCCCCGGACGTGGGGCCGCCAGCCCATCCAGCGGCTGCGGCCGGCCTTGCCGACGCTGATATTCTGGTGGTCCAGGTTGCCGACTTGGCCGATGACCGCCCGGCAATCCAAGTGGATCTTGCGGATTTCGCTGGACGGCAGCCGGACCTGGGCAAACGCCCCTTCCTTGGCCAGGATCTGGGCGCCCGAACCGGCCGTCCGGCACATCTGGCCGCCCCGGTCCTTGTGGATCTCGATATTGTGAATGACCGTGCCTAGGGGGATGTTCCGCAGCAGGGTCGCGTTTCCCGGGAGGACATCCACGACCCGGTCCGAAGAGATGATGGTCTGGCCGACCTTCATCTCCAGAGGGGTCAGGATATAGCGCCGCTCGCCGTCCCGGTACTTGATCAGGGAAATGAAGGAGGACCGGTTCGGGTCGTATTCCACGGTCTCGACGACGCCGGGGACGTCGAGTTTGTCGCGGCGGAAGTCGATGAGGCGGTACATCGTCTTGTTGCCGCCGCCCCGGTGGCGCATCGTCAGGCGGCCCCGGTTGTCGCGCCCGCCCTTCTTGGGCAGGGATTCCAGGAGAGGCTTGTGCGGACGGTCGCCGGTCAGTTCCTCGTAGGCAAGACCGGTTTTATGCCGCTGCCCGGCCGAGATGGGTCGGTACGATTTGATGCCCATGTCAGGCTCCCTCGAAGTATTCGATCATTTTCTCGCCTTCCTTCAAGCGGACGAAGGCTTTTTTCCAATCGGGCCGGTATCCCGAGCTCCGGCCGAGGCGCCGCTCCTTGCCCGGCCGGATCTGCGTCCGGACGGTGTCCACTTTCACCTTGAAGAGGTGTTCGACCGCCTTCTTGATCTCGGACTTGTTGGCGGTCCGGGCGACGGCGAAGCAGACTTCGCGGTTCCGCTCCCTGAGGAGCGTGCTCTTTTCCGTGATGACGGGACGGAGGATGATCTGGGTCGGATCCTTGCTCACTGGAGTCTCTCCATAAGGGCCGTGAACGCGTCCCGTCCGGCCACGAACCACTCGTGGCCGACGACGTCGTGGGTGTTGACCCGGGACGGTTCGACCGGCTTGACCTTGGGAATATTCCGGAGGGCGATGAACAGGTTCTTGTTCGCGCCGAGGTCGACGACCAGGGCCGACGAGACCTTCAAGGCCTTCAACAGGGACGCCCCTTCCTTGGTTTTGGGCGCGGACAGGGCCAGGTTCTCAAGGATGAGAATGCGTCCGGCGGCCTGCTTGGCCGAGAGCGCCGCCCGCAGGGCGTTGCGCTTGGATTCCTTGGACAGGGAGTAGGAGTAATCGCGGGGCTTGGGCCCGAACGTCGTTCCGCCTTTCCGCCAGAGCGGATTGCGGGTGGCCCCGGCCCGGGCCCGGCCCGTGCCTTTCTGCTTCCAGGGCTTGCGGTTGGATCCTTTGACCTCGGCCCGGGTCTTGGTCGAGGCCGTGCCCCGGCGCTGATTGGCCAGGTAATTAACGGCCGCCTCGTACACGAGATGTCCCTTGGCCGGATAGCCGAAGACGCTTTCCGGCAGGTCGATCTCGGCCTTGACGGCGCCTTGGGAATCGATGACTTTCGCTTTCTTCATGACGAGCCCTTATATTTTCCGGATCAAAACATACCCGCCGTTGGGGCCGGGAACGGCGCCCTTGACGACGAGGATGTTGTTGTCCTTGTCCGCCTCGAAGACGACCAGGTTGCGGACGGTGACTCGTTCACCGCCCATCCGGCCGGCCATCCGGAGGCCCTTGATGACCCGGGAGGGATAGGAGGACGCGCCGATGGACCCCGGAGCCCGGTGGAACATCGAGCCGTGGGCCCCGGCGCCTCCTCCGAAGTTGTGCCGCTTCATGACCCCGGCGAACCCCTTTCCCTTGGAGACGCCGGTGACGGCCACCTTCTCGCCGGCCTTGAAGACGTCGACGAAGATCTGGTCGCCTTCCTTGAGCGGGGTTTCGCCGTCACAGCGGACTTCCCGGAGGACCTTCATCACCGGGGCGCCCGACTTGACGTAATGTCCCTGGAGGGCCTTGCCGGGCTTGCGGGCCGGCCGGTCCTCGATCAAGGCCAGCTGGATGGCCTCGTAACCGTCGCGCTTCGTCGTCTTTCTCTGGATGACGGTGCACGGGCCGGCCTTGAGGACCGTGAGAGGCAGGGAATTGCCGGCGGCGTCGTAGCCCTGGGTCATCCCGATCTTTTTACCGATCAGTCCATCCCGCATGGCTCACTCCCCCGCTCCATAGGCCTGGATCTCGACGTCGATGCCCGCGGGCAGGTCCAGCTTCTGCAGCTCCTCGATCGTCTCGTTGTTGTACTCGCTGATGTCGAGGAGACGCTTGTGGACCCGCATTTCGAAGTGCTCCCGGGCCTTCTTGTCCACGTGCGGCGACGTCAAGACGCAAAACCGGTGGATCCGCGTCGGCAGCGGGATCGGGCCCGCGATCTGGGCGCCGGTCCGCTTGGCCTTGATGATGATGTCCTTCACCGACTGGTCGAGCAGCCGATGGTCGAAGGATTTCAATCGAATTCTGATTTTTTCCATGATGTTCGGTCCTTCGTTATCTCCTCCCGCCGCCGCCCCTTCCGGGCCGGCGTCCGGGTTCGTTCGCTTACTCCAGGATTTCGGTGACGGTTCCGGCGCCGACGGTCCGTCCGCCCTCGCGGATGGCGAACCGCAGCCCCTTCTCCATCGCCACTTCCGAAATCAAGTCGATCTCCAGGTTCGCGTTGTCCCCGGGCATCACCAT
>JAAZPG010000367.1 GCA_012797375.1 Acidobacteriota bacterium | reverse complement strand
GATGTGGCCGATGGGGACGTCCTCCTCCGCCCGGTCGGGCCACAGGGGCCGCCACATGGACCGGCTGACTCCGCCGTGAAGCTCGCTGACGCCGTTGGCCGCCCGGGTGGTTTTTAATGCCAGGACCGTCAAGCAGAACGGCTCGGCGTCATTGTCCGGATTGATCCGTCCCAGGCCGATGACCTGCTTCCGGTTCTGCTTGAATCCCTGGAGGTATTTTGCGGCCGCGTATTCCAGGAAATCCACGCTGAAGCGGTCGTGTCCCGCCTCCACCGAGGTGTGGGTCGTGAAGACGCATTCCTGCCGGGTGGCGGCCAGGGCGTCCTCAAAGGATCGGCCGGCGGCTATCTTTTCCCGGATGAGCTCCAGCGCCAGGAAAGCCGCATGTCCTTCGTTCATGTGAAAAACGGAGGGATCGAGTCCCAAGATCCGCAGCAGGCGCACGCCGCCGATGCCCAGCAGAAGCTCCTGGAGAATCCGGTTCGTGTTGTCCCCGCCGTAGACATGGCGGGGCAGGTCGCGGACGATCGTGTCGTTTTCCGGCAGGTCGGAGTCGATCAGATAGACGGGGATGCGGCCGACATTGAGGCGCCAGGCCCGGAACCTGACGAGGCCGGGAGCCAGGGCCAGGGAGGGAACGATGGGATGCCCGCTTTCATCGAGGACGGGATCCAGCGGGAGATGAAGAGGATCGAGGATGGAGTGGGACTCAACCTGCCAATTTTCATGATTGAAGGATTGGCGGAAATAGCCCTCCCGGTAAAAGAGCCCGAGGCCGACGTATCCGATTCCGAGGTCGGAGGCCGATTTCGCGTGATCGGCCGAGAGGATGCCCAGTCCCCCGGCGGCGATGGGGAGGGATTCATGGAAGCCGTATTCGGCGCTGAAATAGGCGACGGGCCGGTCGCGGAGGGGGGCGGCGTTGGCGTTTCCCCACGTCCGTTCCTCAAGCATGTAAAGCTCGAACGCATTCAAGACGGCCCGGACCCGGGATTCGAAAAGGGGATCCTGGAGGCGGGCCCGGAGCTCGGCCGGGGAGACCTCGCGCATGACCTCGACCGGATTGTGCTGGAAATACCTCCAGGCGTGGGGGGACAGCTCCTCGAAAACCGCCTGGGCGTCTTGGTTCCAGGTCCACCATAGATTGCGGGACAGCCGGTTCAGGCCGGCCGCCAGGATCGATGTCCGCTTGTGGCCGTTTGAATGATTCACAAACATCCCGTTCTCCCGGGGCGCTTCGCCCGCGCCGAAAAACGGCGACTATCATAGCCCGTCCCCCCGTTCCTTTCAAGGGGATCCGGTTGCGCCCGCCGGGATTCCGGTTGTTTTCCGACGGGGGGGAATATGGTACAAAGGGGACGTGAAAATCCAAAAAACGCGTCCAAGCAAATCCGCGGATGCTTCCCCCCGCGCCGGCCGGGGGACGGCGCGGAAGCCCCAGGCCGGGCCCGACAAGCGCTTTATGAGAATCGCCGTCCAGGACGCCCGGCGGGGCTTTCGGCGGGGCGACGGGGGACCGTTCGGCGCCGTCGTCGTCATCGACGGTCGGATCGTCGGCCGGGGGTGGAATCGCGTTCTCGTCACCCGCGACCCCACGGCTCACGCCGAGATCGTGGCCATCCGCCGGGCGTCGCGGCGGCTCGGCCGCTATGATCTTTCCG
>JAAZPG010000366.1 GCA_012797375.1 Acidobacteriota bacterium | reverse complement strand
TTTTTCATGAACGGGATCAATACAAGATATATATAAGGATGGGGGGAAGTATACCGGATTCGCCGTCGAAGGCCAAACGTCCGGTCCGCGACACGGCTCCGGGATCCGCCGCGTTAAGCGCCGGGGTCCTCTTTACGCCCTGTTCAAGCCCTTGCCTCCGCCGGGCCTCCTGTCGGCTCACGGGGCTTCTCTCCGGCATGTCCGCCTCCGCCCAAGGGGATATTTTCGTCAGGCCGTTACGGGGGACTTGATCGTCAAGCCGTCACGGGGGGCGCTCCTTCGGTTGAAGCCCGGGACATTTTGGGCTATAGTATCCCTCTTTTAAAGGAAAAGGCGATGACCAAGGAGAAGGCGGACGGAAAAAAGAAGCGGACGAAAAGCGTCTTCCGCGAGTATTTCGAGCTCATCGCGGAGACGGCCGTCTTCGTTTTTTTCGTGATGACCTTCGTCGTCCAGGCGTTCCAGATTCCGACGGGCTCCATGGAGCCGACTCTCCTGGTCGGGGACTTTCTCCTGGTCAACAAATTCGTCTATGACAACGGAAGCCCGCCGCTCGACCGCCTCCTCCTCCCGCGGCGCGACATCAAGCGCAACGACATCATCGTCTTCAAGTATCCGAACGAGCTGTCCAAGGACTACGTGAAGCGGGTCATCGGGCTTCCCGGGGAAAAATTCGAGGTCCGGGACAAGCAGGTCTACATCAACGGGCAGCCCCTCCGGGAGCCGTTCAAGGTCCATAGCGATGCCCAGGTTTTCGCCAAGAACGGCTACTATCATTACGAGGACACCATCCGGGATAATTTCGGGCCGGTGACCATTCCCCCCGGACACTTGTTCGCCATGGGCGATAACCGGGACCAGAGCTCGGATTCGCGGTATTGGGGCTTCGTCCCGTTGAGCTATGTCAAGGGGCGTCCCTGGATCATCTATTTCTCCTATGCCGCGGAGCGGGACGCTTACTTGAAAACCTCGGTCCGCGACCGGCTGAAGAAGCTCGTCCGGTTCATCCCCAAGGCCCGCTGGAACCGGATGCTGAAAATCATCCGCTGAGGCCGGCGCCCCGCCCGGCCTTCCTTTTCCATCAACGCCGCTTCCGGATGGTGACGTCCTCGTACGACGAGATCGCAATGAGCGGATTTCTCTCCTTGAATTCCCGGGTGAAGATCGTCGTCCGGGCGAATCCGTCCATATCCTTGGCCACCGGCAGGCCGGCGTAATACAGGAGCGTCGGGGCGAGATCCGCCAGGCGGAGACCGTCGGCGCTCCGTCCCCGGGAAACGCCCGATCCGTAGAAAAAGACGGCCCCGTCGGGCGCCTGTTCGTGGTAAGCCGAGACGTCGGCGTTGCCCAAGACCCACTCCACCAGCCGTTTCCAGAAGGGGAGAGGGGCGACGCCGAACGGCGAGCAGACGATGAGGATTTCATCGTCCTTCATCGCCGCCGTGTATTTGCTGATGATCTGGTCGTAGTATTGATAGTAGCGCTCGATGACCGTGCCGAACTTCTGGATTTCGTCCGGACGAATTTCGCCGAACTCCGCGGGGACGCTGTATTTGTAAAAATAGGTTTGGACGTCATCCAGGCCGTCCAGGGTCAGGAGGAAGAGCTGGGGGGGGAGTTCCGCTTTCGACCGGAAGGCCCGTTCCTCGGTGATCCGGTCCCGGATCAGGGCCGCCTCCAGCCGGCGGCAGATCGGAGCTCTCTCGTCTTGGAGGTCCTTGTAGAGGGAGAGGAACAGCTTGTCGGCGGCCGGCGCCTCCGGGAGCGTCTCGGGGGCGAGAGCGGTTCGTTCCTCCGAACGGACGACGACGGCCTGCTCCTCGCCGTAAATCATCTCGATGTCCTTGACCGCCGACGGCGGATCGTACGGCTCGATTTTCAGAAGGCCGAGCTGTTTGAGCTGGCGGAAGAGAATGAACCGGGGCACGGCTTCCAGGTGTCCGGGGAGTCCCGGGATCGTATAGCGGACGTCGGACAGGCGGCGGTGCTTCCCCGGAAGCTTGCCGGTTTTCAAGGTGCGCCGCAGAACGGCCGTGTCGCTTGGCGTGAATCCCGCCAGGTGCCCCCAGGAGCCGTTTTCCATCAGGTAGGCGAAATTAGGCAGAAGCCGCCGGTTCACCAGCGGATAGATGAAATCGAAGCTCAAGCCCTCGAGGTTGAGAATCGTCACTCTCCGGGCGATCGGTTTCGCTTCCATGCTGGACAGGCGGAACGGCGTGTCCGCGGCCGGGTATGCGATCCGGAGAAGACAGGCGGCGGCGAGGGCGACGACGGCGGCGGCGAGCGAGGCGCCGAGGAAGGCGGCCCGCCGCCTCCGGTGGAAGTAGCGGAAGAGAAGCACCAGGCCGGCCGAGGCCGCCAGGAACAGGACGGCCGCTTGCATTTGAACGGACCGGCGGACGGCCGGAGTGAAGAACGAGGCGAAATGGATCGTGTTTTCACGGAAAACGACGAGGAAAATGAGCGTCAGAAGCGAAAAGCCCAGGGTGAGAAACCGGGGCGAGAGAAAATTCCGTTCCGAAGGCCGGGTGACGAAAAACCGGTAGAGAGAGGCGGTGAGAATCGAGGCCAGGGCGGACAGGAGCCCGTACGTCGGGAAGAGGAAGACGGCCAGGCGGACGAAGTCAAAAGCGGCCGCCGGCCGATTGATGTTGAGGTCGAGGACCAGAAGGGCGAGCAGGAAGCAGAAATAGATCCCGCAGATCAGCCCGTTGGCTAAAAGGCGGAGGACGCGCATCGCCGTTTCACGTTAACACGCCCCGCGGGGGCCGGTCAATCGTCCCTTGTCCGGGCCCGGGAGGATCGGCGGGATTCGGCCGGATCGTGTTCCCCCCGTCCCCGGAAAAGGGGCGGGGGGCGAAATCGGAAAAAGGACGCCGCGGCGGCTCGGCCGCTCGAATCGTCAGAGGGCCGTCGGCGGCTTGACAAAGGCTAAAGCCTCGGCATAATTAGGAATCAATTCGATGTATTCCGCCTCGAGCTTGTTTTTTTTTACCGCCCTCGCCCTGACGTTTATTTTGGCCGGCCTGCTGGCCGGTTATCTCCGGCGGCGGAGGGATCTGCCGGGGGCCCGGGCGTTTTTTTGGCTGGCCGTCGCTCAATCGCTTCTCGCCTTCGCTGAAATCCTTTCTCTTTTCGCTGGCTCCGCCGGGCAGGCGCTGTTCTGGTTCAAGATCCGGTTCGTCTTCAGCGCCCTGATGCCCGTGTTCTGGATCTGGTTCGCCCTGGATTACAGCGGCCGGAAGAAATGGATCGGCCGGCGGCTCGCGGCCGGTCTTTTTCTCATCCCCTTGATCACCCAAGTGATGGTTTGGACCAACGACCGCCACCATCTCTTCGTCAAGCGGGAGGTCGGATTCGTCCTCAAGGGACCCTTTTGGATCGCCGACACGGGCGTCCGGACGGCCGGCGCCTGGTTCCTGGTGCATTCCTTCTACGGCTTGATCCTGCTGTTCGCCGGAATGGCGCTGGTCACCTTCGCCTTGCTGAAAAAGCGATCTCGAAGCGTTGGGCCGGTCTTCTTCATCAACGCCGCGGCCTTCGTCGCCGTGGCGAATGCCGCCGTCTCCGCGTTCAACCTGTTCCCGCAGGCGGAATTCAATCCGTACACTCCCGGCATGGGGGTGAGCTTCCTCCTGGTGGCGATCGCCGTTTTTCCCTTCCGCCTCTTCCACCGGGCGCCGGCCGGGGAGACCGGCGAAGAAGATGTCTCGGCCGATCGCTCCCTGGCGGCTTTTCTTTTCATCCTGATCGTGCTGGCCTCGGGCATCACGGCCGCGGGTTACGTCTCTTTCCGGACCTTCCAGTCGAATCTCCGCGTCCAAGCCGAAAATCAACTGACCATCATCTCCCGGCTCAAGGCCGACGAGCTGAGGGATTGGCGGCGGGAGCGGATGGCCGACGCCTCTCTTCTTCAGGCGGATTCCTATTTCGCCGAGCTCGTGGAAAGATTTCTCTCCCGTCCCTCCGACTTCGAAGCCCGGGACGAGATTCAATCCCGGCTTCTGCGGTACCAGGCTTACCGGCAATACCTCAGGGCTTACGTCGTGGACATGGAGGGGACCGCCCGGCTGACTGTTCCCCTGCCTCCCCGGGCCCACGAGGCCTTCAATAAAAGTCCGATCGCGGTGGCCGAGGCGATCGCCGCGAACCAGGCCGTTCTCCATGATTTTCACCGCGAGGGCGAGGAATCGATCCACCTTTCCCTGTACGTTCCCCTCGTCCTTTACCGGCCGGGAAGCGCTTCCCGGCCGCTGGGGGCCGTCGTTTTCTGGATCGATCCGGCCGCGCATCTTTATCCCTATGTCCTGAACTGGCCGGGACCGAGCGCCAGCGCTGAAACGCTGCTTGTCCGCCGCGACGGCGATACGGTTCTTTACGTCAGCGATCCCAAGTTTCGGCCCGGAGCGGCCTTGAACCTCCGTCTCCCCCTGACCCGGACTGAAATTCCGGCTGTTCAGGCCGTCCTGGGGCGGGAGGGGATCTTCGAGGGGAAAGACGACCACGGAACGGCGGTCCTGGCCTTTCTCCGGGCGGTCCCGGAATCCCCCTGGTATTTGACGGTCCGGATGGATTTGGCGGAAATCAACGCCCCGGCCCGGGAGCGGTTGTGGCAAATGATCCTGATGCTGGCCGCCCTGATCACGGCCTTGGGCGCGGCCCTGAGGACGATCTGGCGCCGCCAACGGCTCCAATTTTTCCGCAGCCGGGCGGAAATCGGGCAAAAGCTGCGCGACTCGCTGGAGCGCTTCGAGCTGGCGAACAAGGCCACCTTCGATATCATCTGGGATTGGAATCTCCAGACGGGGACCTATTGGCTGAACGAGAATTTCCACGAGTTGTATGGTTATACCCCGGCTGAAACGGAACCGAATATCACGTCTTGGATCCGCCGCATTCATCCGGACGACCGGGACCGCGTCGTCGCCGGCATCCGCGCGGTGATCGACGGCGGAGAGGAATTCTGGTCCGACCAGTACCGCTTCCTCTGCAAGGACGGCCGCTCCTTGGAAATCTTCGACCGGGGCTTTGTCACCCGGGACGGCGCGGGGAAGCCCCTCCGGATGATCGGGGCGATGCAGGACATCTCGGAGCAGCGGAAAGCGGAAAGCGCCCTGTCCCATTTCCACGACCTGATGCGCTACATCATCGAGCACAACCGGAGCGCCGTGGCCGTCCACGACCGCAATCTCCGCTTCCTCTATGTCAGCCAGCGGTACCTGGACGATTATCGCGTGAAGGAAAAGGATGTCATCGGGAAGCGCCCGGACGACGTGTTTTCCGACTTTCCCGGGAAGTGGAGCGAAATCTACCAAAAGGGCCTGGCCGGCCTCATCTCGAGCGCCGAGGACGATCCTTATCCGCGGGCCGACGGGACGACGGATTGGACCCGCTGGGAGTGCCGGCCGTGGTATGAAGCCGACGGGGCCATCGGCGGCATCATCGTCTACACCGAGATCGTCAACGAACGGAAAAAGGCGGATGAGGCGATCCGGGCCTCGCTCCGGGAAAAAGAAGTCCTTCTCAAGGAGATCCATCACCGGGTCAAGAACAACATGCAGGTGATCTCGAGCTTGTTGAGCCTCCAGGCCGCCCAGTTCAACGAGGACCGGTTCCGGGACGCCATGCGGGAAACCCAGCGGCGGATCCGGTCCATGGCTCTGCTCCACGAGAAGCTTTATAAAAGCCGGGATCTCTCCCGCATCGATTTCGTCGAGTACGCCCGGAGCCTGGCGACCCATCTTCTCCAGTCGCACGCCATCGATCCGACGAGGATCACGCTGCGATTCGAGATGGAACCGGTCTTCTTCGACTTGACCACGGCCAATCCCCTGGGGCTGATCCTCAACGAATTCCTTTCCAACGCGATGAAGCACGCTTTTCCCGGAAACCGGAAGGGAGAGATCTTCGTCAGTCTCCGCCGCCGCGGGGATGAATATCTCCTCCATGTCCGGGACGACGGCATCGGGCTGCCGGAGGCCTTCGACCCGCGGGGGAAGGAGTCCTTCGGGATCCAGATCATCGACGCGCTGGTTCATCAATTGAACGGCCGCCTGCGCGTGGAGGGAGAAGGGGCGGGGGCGACCTTCGAGCTCGCCTTCCGGGAGCTTGTTTACGGTCCTCGCCTCGATCCGGCGCTTCAGAGCACGGACAAGAGCTGAAGGCGTCCGCCGGCGCCTCCCGCCTCCCGGTCGCCCGGCTCTCGCGTTCCCGTCCGGAACCGGGCATCCGGGCGGCGAGGGAAAGACGGCGAAGCCGGGTGAAAGAAAGAAGCGGCGGAGACGGGATTCACGGCCCGCGCCCGAATCCCCGGCCTGGAGATCCCTCCGCTCGGTGGCCCCGGTGCCGGATTTATTGTAAGATGTCGGCATGTCCGAGACGCTCGAGGGAACGATCGAGCATATCCTTTTCTTCAATCCCGACAACGGCTATTCGGTCCTCCGCTTTGTCTCCGACGGCGGGGAACGCCTCACGGTCGTCGGGGAATTTCCTCCGCTTTCGGCCGGCGAGCGGCTCCGGGTGGCGGGGACTTGGGAGATGAGCCCGAAATTCGGCCGGCAATTCAAGGCTGAAACCTTCATTCCCTCCCTTCCGGCCGGCCGGACGGGAATCGAGAAATTCCTGGCCTGCGGCCTGATCAAGGGCATCGGTCCCGTCTTGGCCAAGCGCATCGTCGACGCGTTCGGCGGGGAAACGCTCGAGGTCCTGGAGAAAACGCCGGAGCGGATGCGGGAGGTCGCGGGCGTCGGGGAGGTGAAATACAAGGAAATCCGGAAATCCTGGGCCGAGCACGAAGACATCCGCGGCCTGATCATCTTCCTCCAAGACCACGGCGTTTCGACCAATCTGGCGACGAAAATCTACCGCCACTATGGGCCGAAAGCCTATGACGTCCTCCGGACGAATCCCTACCGCCTGGCCCAGGACATTTGGGGGATCGGCTTCAAGACGTCCGACGCCATCGCCCTCAAGCTCGGCCTCGACCCGGCGTCTCCCGAAAGGATCAAGGCCTTCCTCCTTTATCTTCTCGATAAGGACAACGAGCAAGGGCACGTTTTTTCCTTCGCCGCCGGCTTGGCTCGATCCTGCCGGGAGGAGTTGGGGACGGAAGAGGAGGCGTTCGGCCGGGCGCTCGCGGATTTGATCCGGGACCGGGCGGTCGTCGTCGAGGAACTTCCCGGGGACCGGGCGGTTTACCGTCCTTATTATTATGACGCCCAGGAGGACGTCGTCGCGGCGATCCGGAACCTGGCCGGGGCCCCGTCTTTCGCCCCGCCGTTTGACATCGACGCGGCCGCGGCCGAGATCGAGCTCTCGTTCGGAATCACGTTTTCGGTGCTTCAGCGCCGGGCCGTCCGGGAGAGCGTTCAGCGGAAGATCCTGGTCATCACCGGCGGCCCCGGGACGGGCAAGACGACGATCATCCGAGCCGTGGCCGCCCTGTTCGCCAAATGGGGGAAGACCGTCCTTTTAGCCGCCCCCACCGGCCGGGCGGCCAAGCGGCTTTCCGAGGCGACCGGCCGGGAGGCCAAGACCATCCACCGGACGCTGGAGTACAACCCGAAAACCGGCCGCTTCCGCCGCGATCCCGGCCGTCCCCTCCAGGGGGACGCGATCATCATCGACGAGTTCTCGATGGTCGACCTGTCGCTGATGCACGGCTTGATCCGGGCGATCCCGTCGTCCATGCGGCTCATCATCGTCGGCGACAAGGATCAGCTGCCCGCCCTTGGACCGGGAACCCTCCTGCGGGACCTGATCGAGTGCGGCCGGGTGGCGGTCGTCCGCCTCGATGAGATCTTCCGCCAGGAGCGGGACAGCCTGATCGTCGTCAACGCCCACCGGATCAACCAAGGCCAGGGCATCCTCCATCCGAAAAAGGGAGATCCCGAGTCCGATTTTTATTTCATCCGGGCCGACGAGGACGCCAAGGCCTTCGCGGCCATCATGCAGCTGTGCGGGTACCGGATTCCCCGGCGCTTTCATCTCAGCCCCCTCTCTCCCCAGATCCAGGTGATCAGTCCGATGTACAAGGGGTTTTGCGGCGTCGACCGGCTCAACGCCGAGATGCAGGCCCGCCTCAACAAGTCCGGCGAAGTTCTCCGGCTCGGATCCCGCGAGATCCGGGCGCGGGACAAGGTCATGCAGGTCCGGAACAATTACGAAAAGGACGTGTTCAACGGCGATGTCGGAACCGTCGTCCATATCGATCCGGTCCGGTACGGCCTGGTCGTCGAGTTCGACGGGCGGCCGGTGTTTTACGACCGGGACGAGCTCAACGACCTGGCTCTGGCCTATGCCGTTTCCGTCCACAAAGCCCAGGGCAGCGAATACCAGGCCGTCGTCCTGCCGCTCCTGACCCAGCATTTCATCATGCTTCAGCGGAATCTGTTCTACACGGCCCTGACCCGGGCCAAGAACCTGAGCGTCGTCGTCGGCTCCTACAAGGCGCTTTACATCGCCATCAAGAACGACAAGCCCGTCCAGCGCAACAGCCGGATCAAGGAGAAGCTCCTGGCCGCCCTGGAGACCTCCGGCTCCTCCGGCGGAGAGGCGTTTGACTTGACCGGGGGCCTTTTCTAAGATGAAAACAAAGGGAAGGAGGACCTCATGAAACATCCTCGAAAAGCGGTCCTGGCGGCCGGCGTCCTGGCCGTCTTCTGCCTGGCCGCGGCCGCCGACGTTCTCGTCGTCAAGATCCAGTCGACGCAGATCCGCGCCCAGGCGCAGTTTTTCGCCCCCGTCGTGGCCGGTCTCAAGGCCGGCGACGCGCTGACTCAAATCGGCGTCTCCGGTGCTTGGATCCAGGTGAGGACGGCGGCCGGGCTGAGCGGCTGGATCCATCAAAGCGCGGTCGAGGTTCCCCGTTACGCCCTGGCGGCCGCGGCCGGCGGAACCCGGACCCAGGCCACGGCCTCCGAAGCGGCCTTGGCCGGCAAGGGATTCAATAAGCAGGTCGAGGAGAATTTCCGGACCGGACACGCCGAGGCCGATTACGCCTCCGTCGACCGGATGCTCCAGAATAAAATGTTGTGGTCCCAGTTGAAGGAATTTCTGGATCAAGGAAAGCTCGGAGGCGGCCGGTGAACGCCCGGAGCCGGGCCGCGCGGGCCCTTCTTTTGGCCGTTCTCCTGGCCGCCGGGGCCGCCTGCAGCTTGATCGACCAGGGGACCGAGATCTTGGGTAAAGCCGAGGACGCCGTGGCCAAGGGCGACAAGGCGGTGAAAGCCTATGGCAAGCTCCGGTCCGCCTTCGGCGACTTCACCGAGGAAGAGGAGTATTACATCGGCCGGTCGGTCGCGGCCCTCATTCTCGGCCGCTATCCGGCCTTGAACGATGCCGCCCTCAATCTCTATGTCAACAAGGTCGGCAACGCCGTGGCCCTGTCTTCGGAACGGCCGGAGATCTTCGCCGGCTGGCACTTCCAGGCGCTCGACACGGACGAAGTCAACGCCATGGCCGCCCCGGGCGGGATGATCTTCATCACGAAGGGGCTTCTCAAGCGCTGCCCCGACGAGGAATCGCTGGCCTTGATCCTGGCCCACGAAGTCGGACACGTCGCCGCCCGGCACGGGCTCCAGTCCATCCGGAAAGCCAATGTGACCGAGACGTTCACGTCCATCGGCTTGGAGGCGATCAAGACCTACGGTCCGGAGCAGCTGGCCCGGGTCACGGCCGCTTTTGAAGGCGTCCTCGGCGATATCGTCGGGACGCTGGTCGAGCGCGGATACGATCGGAAGCTCGAATACGAGGCCGACGAATCGGCCGTTCTTTTCGGCTGCCGGACCGGTTACGATCCGGCGGGGCTCGCCCGTTTTCTCAAGACGATGGTCGGCGACATGTCGGCCGTCTCGGGCAAGGGCTGGTTTAAAACCCACCCGGCGCCGGAGCAGAGGATCGACCGGGTCCAGGCCGAGATCGACCGCCTGCAGCCCGTGCCGGCCCCGGCCGCCGTCCGGACGCAGCGGTTCAAGTCGGCCGTCTCCGCGGTCCGGTGAAGGGCGGACCGGAGGGGGAGGAGGGGATTTCCGGCCGGCGGATTCGTCATGTTGAAAAAACGGGGGGCGCGGGGACTGGCCGTCGGGGCGGCGGCCTTCGCTCTCATCCTGGGATTGGACGCGGCCGGGGTTTTCCGGCGCCTTGAGTGGAAAGCCTGGGACGCGCGGATGAGCGTCTTCGCCCGGCCGGCGAAAGCGTCGCCGGACATCGTCCTGATTCTCGTCGATCAGTACAGCCTCGATTTTTACCAGGAACAAGGAATCACCTGGCCCTGGCCGCGGGAGCTCTACGGGGCGATCATCCGCCATCTGGCCGCCGGCGGAGCGGCCGCCATTTTTTTCGACATCGCCATGACCGAGGGCTCCCGGTTCGGCGTCGAGGACGATCGGGCGTTCGCGGCCGCGGCGGCCGCGGCCGGCAATGTTTTCGTGCCCGTTTTTCTCAGCCTGGATGAGGGCTCGAGCGGGCCGGGAATCGATCCGGCCGCCGGGGAGCTCTTCCGGGCGAAGGCCGAGGCCGCCTCCGGCCCGAGCGGGCCGCCGGGTTCCGCGGCCGAGGTGTTTCCGTCGGTCACCCTGCCCTTGACGGAAATCCTGGGCGCGGCCCGCGGCGCGGTCAACGTCCGGGTCAATCCGGACGCCGATTCGATCTACCGCCGGATTCCCCTCTTTTTTTCTTACCGGGATGATTTCCGCGTTCCCTCGGTGCCCTGGGCCTTGGCTTCGGCCGTCCGCCCCGGTCTCGATCCCCGGACGGTGCCGGTCGACCGGGAGGGGCGGATGGTCATCCGCTTTTACGGGCCGGCCGGGACATACCGGGCTTACCCGGCCGCGGCCGTGATCAACGCTTACGCTCAAACCCTGGAAGGGACGAACCCCCAGGTTCCCCCGGAGGAATTCGCCGGGAAAACAGTGCTCGTGGGCTTGAGCGCCGTCGGCCTCTTCGACATCAAGGCCGGCCCGTTGTCCGGCGTCATGCCGGGCGTTGAAATCCAAGCGGCCGCGCTGGACACGCTCCTTCACGGAAAAGGATTTCGTTTTCCTTCCCGCGGGGCGGCTTGGGCCTATTTGGCTTTCCTGGCTCTGGCCGCCGGGCTGGTCCTGTCCCTCCTCCGGAAGACGGCCGCTCAGGCAGCGGCCTCCGCCGGCTTTCTTCTCCTGCCGGCCTTCGGAGCGGCGGCGGCTTTTCAAGCCGGGATTTGGCTGGATTTCTCCGCCCCGGCCGCCGCCGTCCTTTTGGGCCTGGTCGCCTCGGCCGTTTTGAATTACGGCGTCGAGGGCCGGGAGCGGCGCTTCCTTAAGGGCGTTTTTCACCATTACTTGAGCCCGGCCGTGATCGACCGGATCCTGGAGGATCCGGGCCGCCTCCGGCTCGGCGGAGAAGAGCGCGAAATCACCTCGTTTTTTTCCGACGTGGCCGGCTTCACGTCGATTTCGGAAGCCCTGGAGCCGGCCGTCCTGGTGTCCTTCCTCAACGAATTCCTGACCGGGATGACCGATTTGATTCTCGACGCGGGCGGAACTCTCGACAAGTACGAAGGTGACGCGATCATCGCCTTCTGGAACGCCCCGCTGGACGATCCGGATCACGCTCTCCGGGCGGCCCAAACGGCCCTGGCCTGCCAAGCCCGCCTGGCCGCGGCGGCCCCCGAATGGGAGAAGAAATACGGCCGGCGGATCCGGATGCGGATCGGCCTCAACACCGGCCCGGCGATCGTCGGGAACATGGGGTCTTCGCGGCGGTTTGATTACACGGCGATCGGGGACACGGTCAACCTGGCCTCCCGCCTGGAAAGCGCCGGCAAACAGTACGGCGCCGATCTTTTAGCCGGGGAGGCGACGGTGAAAAAAGCGGGGGAGGAGCTGGTCTTCCGGGAGGTGGATATCGTTCGGGTCGTCGGCAAAACGAAACCCGTCCGGATTTACGAGTTGATCGGGGAGAAAGGGAAGATCTCCGGGGAGACGGCGCGCCGTCTTGAGCTTTACGGCCGCGCCCTCGGGCTTTTCCGGCGGCGGGCCTTCGGCGAAGCCGAAGACATCTTTTCCCGGATCGAAAACGACGCCCCGGCCGTCCTTTACCGGGATCGCTGCCGGAAGCTGCGGGCGTCGCCCCCTCCGGACGACTGGGATTTTATTTACGATCTCCAGGTCAAGTGAGGCCGGGAAGAAAGAGAGGACCGATGCGCATCGAATTCTTCGGAGTGCGGGGAACGGCGCCGACGGCTCCGCGCCGGGGCTCCGTTTACGGCGGCCACACGCCCTGCGCCCTCGTTCGGACCTCCGCCGGAACGGACTTCATCGTCGACGCCGGCACCGGCCTCGTTTCCTTGGCGAAGTCCCCGGCCTTCAGCCGGAGGACATCGCTCCGGATTCTCCACATCCTTTTGACCCATTTTCATTTCGATCATGTCAGCGGACTTCCGTTCTTCCCGGAGATTTTCCGGGCGGGCGCCGACCTGCGGTTTTACTCGTCCGGCCCGGCCGCCGCCCTCCGCCGCCGCTTGGAGGAATTCATGACCGGGCCCTATTTTCCCGTGGAATTCAAGGCCACGCCTTCCCGAAAATCCTTCGGCCGCGTCGGCCGACGCCCGGCATCCGTCGGCGGGGCGAAGGTTTCCTCCCACCCTCTCCATCATCCCCAAGGATGCGCCGCCTTCCGAATCGAGGAAAACGGCCGGTCCGTCGTCTTCGCCACCGACACGGAACACGGTCCCGGAGGCGCCGACGAAGGGTTGGCCGCCTTCGCCCGCGGGACCGACGCGCTGATCTATGACGCGACCTTCACCCCGGCCGAGTACGCGGCCGGCCGGAAAGGATGGGGCCACAGCACCTGGGCCGCCGGAGTCGAGCTGGCCCGGGCGGCCGGGGCGGCAAGGCTCGTCCTTTCGCATTTCAATCCCGATCATTCAGACGCGAAGCTCGGCCGGCTGGAAGACGCCGCCCGCCGGAGGTTTCCCCGCTCCCTGTTCGCCCGGGAGGGCTTGATTCTTCGGTTGGAGAGATAAGGCCATGACCAACATCGCCTCCGTTTCCCAGACCGTCTACCAGGACCTGGCCGTCGCCTTCGGCGTCCTGGCCGCGATCGTTATCCTTTCGGCCTTGGCCCGGGCGGCCTTCAGCCGCTTCCCCGGCGCGGGGAAAAAAGGGCGGTGGATCCTGGCTTCCCGGCTGGCCTTTCCCCTGATCGCCCTGGCCGTCCTGTTGGCCGTCCGGGCGGTTCTTTCCCTGTCCCAGGCGATGGAATCCTATCTGAACGCGGCCTTCTTTTTCTTCGTTATCTTTCTTCTGGTCCGGCTTTTCGACGCGGCCATCCTGGCCTGGTACGTCGACCGGCGGAAGGCTTATCCGCTGCCGAAGGTGCTCCGGGGTCTGATCATCGGCCTCATTCTCCTGGTCGCCCTCTTTTCCATCCTGAAAAACATGCTCCAGATGGACATCTCCAGCCTTTTGGCCGGATCGGCGATCCTGACCGCCGTCATCGGCCTGGCCCTCCAGGGCGTCCTCAGCAACATCCTGTCCGGCATGTCGCTGCATTTCACCCGGGCGTTCAAGCAGGGCGATTGGATCAGCCTCGGAACGCACGAGGGCGTGGTCATGGACACGAACTGGCGGGAGACGCGGCTGCTCGACCGCCAGTCCAACGTCCTCATCCTGCCCAACAACGTCGTCGCCGGAGAAAAAATCGTCAATTATTCCGAGCCCGACCGGCGGACGGCTCTTTTCCTGAATTTGAAGGTCAGCCCCGTCGCCCCGGCCGCCGGGATTCTGGAGGCGCTGACGGAGGCGGCGGTCGAATGCCCCTTCGTCGCCGCCGAGCCCAAGCCCCTGGCGTACTTGACGAGCTTCGACGAAACGGGGGTTTCCTACGCCCTTAAATTCTTCGTCGAGGAATACGGCCTCAAGCCGGTGATCATCACCGACGTCGGCCGCCTGGCCTGGTACAAGCTGCGCCGCCGCGGATTTGAAGTCGCCGTTTCCTGGCCGGACCGGCTGGGGGACATGAAGGAGGCGATCCAGGCCGCGGGGCCGCCGCGTCCGGCGGGGGAGGGGGAAATCGAGACGCTCACCGCCCGGGAACGGGAAGCCCGGCGCACGGCCGAGATTCTCCTGGCCTCCTCCTTCCTCCGGTATCCGGACGGGGAAAAAGCCGGACAATCGATGGTTCCGGAATCCGAGCTCCGGGCGCTGGCCGGCCGAATCCGCCGCTCGACTTTCACGAAAGGCGAAGTCCTTGCCCGCCAGGGGGACAGGGGAGCGAGCTGTTTTGTCGTGGCCCGCGGCCGGATCAGGGGAGAGATCGTCTACGAGGAGAACGGCAAGCGATTCGTTAAGGAATTCGAAACCGTCCCGGGCGGCCTGTTCGGCGAGATGACTTTGTTTTCGGGGATGCCCCGGACGGCCACCGGGATCATCGCCGAGGAATCCGAGCTCCTGGAGATCGAAGCCCGGGACTTCCGGTCGCTGCTCGTCCGGAATCCCGAGGCGGCCGAGGCGATCGCCGATCTCGTCAGCGCCCGGAACGCCCAGAACAAGGAATTTCTTTTGAAGATCAAGGAGCTCTCAGCCCGCGACGTCGAGGAGGGCTCGGATCGCCGAACCGTTCTGGCCTATCTCAAACGGTTCATTCACGGACTGCTGGGTTAAGAGGGATTGTCGCGGATCTTCCCGCTTCGGCGTTTGAGGGCGGCGCGGAAGGAGGCGCGGAAGGAAGTGGAATTTCCGCCCCGCTTGGATTAAGATGAAAACGCCTTTAATTTGTGCGCCTGTAGCTCAGTATGGATAGAGCAAGGGATTCCTAATCCCTAGGTCGCCCGTTCGAGCCGGGCCAGGCGCATTTCATATTGCTATTATTATCTGTTAGATAGAAGGATGTTTCTATTTTTTGGGTTAGCTGATTTATGTCTTTTTATGTCTCTTTTTAAGCACACTTCCTCTCTCTTGGACCGTGTCAACGGATGTTTGCAAAATGGGGGCCATCGTAACTCTCTTCAGCATGCGATTTGACTCGTCAGCTCATGGAACTTTTCCAAGGATCCGATGATCTTATCCTCCCGGATATAGCTTCGCTCCCCGCTCCAGTCCTCCGTATATTCGACCAGGTAGCAGATCGTAAGTCTGATATAGGACTCGACGGATGGAAAAACGCCGACGACCCGGCTTCGCCGGCGGATCTCGCGATTCAACCGCTCCTGGCCGTTGGTCGAGGCGATGCGTTTCTTGTCGATGTCCGGGAAATCATAGAATGAGAGGGAGTCGTCCAGTCCTTCTTCCAGGCACCGGATCGCCTCGGGGAAGCGCTTTTCGTAGTCGTCGATCAAAGCAGCCGCCGCCTGCCGGGCGCTCTTTTTATCCGGCTCGAGCCAGATCTGTTTTAAATCAGCCGCGAAGCGCACTTTCTCCCGATGGGGCACCTGGGCTCCGATGTTTCGCATGAAGTGTCTTCACAACTTTGCCAGGAAGCCCCCAGCCATTCCTTTCGAACTGCGGCTTGGATACCCGCGTGAGCGTCGGAAACAACCAGAGCCGTCCGTTTCATTCCCCGTTTCTTGAGATTTTGGAAAAACAAGCGCCAGCTGTCCTCGGATTCGTCAAACATCGGCTCCACAGCCAGGATTTCGTGATTTCCGGACTGCTTCACCCCGCAGGCGATCATCACGGCCACGGAAACGACTCGTCCTTCGACCCGGACCTTCTGGTAGAGAGCGTCGATCCAGATGACCGCGTATTCTTCCTCCAGGGACCGCGAGCGAAAGGCTTCGACCTTGGGCATCCAGCTCTCGGTTAAACTCCGAAACCCGGGCGGCCGAGATGTTCTCG
>JAAZPG010000365.1 GCA_012797375.1 Acidobacteriota bacterium | reverse complement strand
GCGCGGTGAGCACGAACGGACGCCGGTCCCGGCTCTGGCGGTTCCTCGACCTCGTCGCCCCGTCCCTCAAGCTCGATCCCAACACGCCCAACATGGACCTGCCGTTTTCGGTCAAACCCGATCACAAGCTCTCCGTCCAGGATGTCATGAATCTGACCCGGGACAAGAGCTACGGCTCGATCTTCGACCCGGTGGCCGGCATCCGCGGCGGCCCGTTCAAGAATCCCCATTATTACGCCGCCACCCGGAAGATCTCGGTGGCCAACGTCGAATACACGAGCCTGGTCCAGTGCCGAAGCGGGTTTCCGTCGGCCATCGGGGGGATCCTCTGGGTGGCCTTCGGAGCCCAGGACACGTCCTGCTACATCCCCCTGTACGCCGGAATGACGGCCCTCCCCAAGTCGTTCCTGGTCGGCGATCATTTCGTCTTCAACCGGAGCTCCGCCCGCTGGGCTTTCGACTACGTCGATTTTCACACCCAGGTGGTTTACAACCGGGCGATCCAGGACGTGGAAAAGGTCCGGCTCGAGCACGAGGGCGCGGCCATCCAGGCCGTCCCGGAGATCGACCGGAAAGCCATGTAGCTCTACGCCAAGAGCCCGGCGAAAGCGGCCGCTTACCTGACCAAAACCTGCGTGGACCAAGCCGACCGGATCGTCGCCGCCTGGTGGGACCTCGGGGACAAGCTCCTGGTCAAGTACAACCACATCGGCCTGTACGACACGGAGAAGAGGGTCCGGGACCGGTCCGTTCCCCTCTACGACGAGGTCTGGCAGAAGGCCGTGAAAATAGTCGACACGTGGATGGAAAAATAAGATAATGAATCATCACGCAAGAAGGAGAACCGCCATGAAAAAAACTCTCGCCGTCCTTCTCGCCCTGGCGGGGCTGGGCCTGATGGCCTCCGCCGAGGGCGGGGGCTTCAAAGCCGCCTTGCCCGTGTTCACCACGTCGGCCGGGCAAAGCAACGACGCCAACACCGTCAATATCGTCATGGAGGAAGCGGGCGTCCTGTATGATTACTGCGACGTTCCGACCGTCGAGATTCTCCAGGCCGGCGTCGGCCTGGGCGGAAAGAAATCCTCCGCCGGCTTTCACGTCGAGGCGACGCCCGACACGGCCCTCTTTCCCGCGGGGACGCCGTTCAAGACGGTCATCGTCGCCATCGGCGCCAGCCTCAAGGGCATGGGCGCTTCCGGCCTGACCATCGACGCCGAGGAAAGCCGGGTCAAGGCGATCGTCGATTACTGCAAGAAAAACAAGATCCTCCTGGTCGCCGTCCACGTCGGCGGTGAAGCCACCCGCGGCCCGGCCGGCAGCGACAACGAGCGGATGATCGACGCCGTCGCCCCGTCGGCCGACATCATCATCGTCACCAAGGATTCGAACAAGGACGGCCGGTTCGCCAAGATCGCCGAGAAAACCAAGGTTCCCTTCGTCCAGATCGATTACGCCCTGGGTCTCGTCGACATCATGAAAAACGCTTTCGGGTCCTGATCCCGAGCG
>JAAZPG010000364.1 GCA_012797375.1 Acidobacteriota bacterium | reverse complement strand
CCGGCGTCCTCCGCGCCTCCCGGCCCGCTCGAGCGGCCGGTCCTGTTGATCATCGATGTCCAGAACTTCTATTTCGAGGGCGGAACGCTCCCCCTGGCCGGAAGCGTCAAGGCCTCGCTTCAAGCAAAGACGCTTTTAGAGTCGTTCCGGGCGAAAAACCTCCCGGTGATCCATGTCGCCCATATGCCCAAGGAAAAACCGGCCGCCCCCGACCCGCTTTACTCTTTCCATCCCAACGTCGCCCCGCGGCCCGGCGAGGCTGTCGTCATCAAACACTACGCCGACGCCTTCCGGGAAACGGATCTCCTGGACCGTCTCCGGGCGCTGCGGGCCGAAACCCTCGTCATCTGCGGGATGCAGACGCACATGTGCGTCGAAGCCGCCGTCCGGCATGCCGCCGACACCGGCTTCCGGGTCGTCCTGGCCGAGGATGCCTGCGCGACGCGCGACTTGAAATACAAGCGCACGACGGTCCCGGCCGCCTCGGTCCAGGCGGCCGTCCTGGCGGCCCTGAACGGCACGTACGCGAAAATCGCCGCGGCCGCCGAGATCGCGGCCGCCCTCAAGTGACCGGATGAAGCCCCCGGCGAAGCTTTTCGGCTGGCTGCGCGACGCCCCGCCCGCCTCGCGCCGGTCGCTGCTGGCCGCCTCGCTGGGGTGGATGCTCGATTCCTTCGATGTCATGCTCTACTCCATGGTCCTGGCTTACTTGATGAAGGACCTGGGCATGAGCAAGGCCACGGCCGGATTGATGGGCTCGATCACCCTGGTCGCCTCGGCCGCCGGCGGGGTGATTTTCGGCCTCGTGGCCGACCGGATGGGCCGGACGCTCGCCCTCCGGGCTAGCATCTTGATCTACTCCATTTTCACCGCGGCCTGCGGCCTGGCCTCGTCCGTTCCGATGCTGGCCGTTTTCCGGGTGTTTCTCGGCCTGGGCATGGGCGGGGAATGGGCCAGCGGGGCGGCTCTCGTTTCCGAAACCTGGCCGGCCGAGCACCGGGGGAAAGCCCTCGGCGTCATGCAGAGCTCCTGGGCCGTCGGCTACGCCCTGGCCGCGCTGGTCACGGCCGTCATCTACCCTTGGCTCGGCTGGCGGGCCGTCTTTTTCTTCGGGGTTCTCCCGGCCCTCCTGGTGTTCTGGATTCAGACGAAGGTCGAAGAGCCGGCCATCTGGGTGGAGCACCGGGAGCGGGAAGCGAAGGCCGAGACCGCGCGGCCGTCCATCCGCTCCATCATCCGGGGCCGCCTCCTGGGAACGACCGTCCTGATCACGATCATGAACGCGGCCACTCTGTTCGGCTGGTGGGGGCTCAACCTCTGGATCCCCGGCTACCTCTCTCTTTCCCGGGACCAGGGCGGAATAGGCCTGTCTCCCCGGCACATGTCGTCCCTGGTCATCTTCATGCAGGCCGGGATGTTCCTGGGCTACCTGACGTACGGGTACATCAGCGACCGGCTCGGGCGGAAGCGGACGTACATCGCCTTCCTCCTCTGCGCCGCCGTCCTCATCATCGCCTACTCGGGGGTTCGGACGCCGACAGCCCTGTTGTTCCTGGGCCCCTTCGTGGCCTTCTTCGGGACGGGCTACTTTTCCGGATTCGGCGCCCTTTCGGCCGAGCTCTACCCGACGTCCATCCGGGCGACGCTCCAGGGATTCACTTACAATATCGGCCGAGTCGTCTCGGCCGTGGCCCCCTTGGTCATCGGCTCGCTGGCCCAGACGAAGGGCTTCGGAACGGCCTTCCTGCTGGTCGCCGCGGCCTTCCTCTTCGCCGCGGCCATGTGGATCTGGATTCCCGAAACGCGCGGCCGGGCGCTGGCTTAGGCCGCCCTTTTTGTGCGTTCTAATTCGTTCTCCTCAACCAAGAAAAGAGGACCGGCGATGGAAAACCGCCCGGAAAGGCGGGCCTTTTCCCTCGAAGGCCGTTTTTTTACGTTCAAGTCTGATTCGTTACATTCCAGGGCCCTGGGAAAACTCCCCGGCAGACGGCTTTTCTCCGTTATTTCTCGGGAAGGCCGATTGGCACGGCGCTTGCTGTTTCAATCTTGGAAGAAAAGGAATAATCCGAACATGCGCGGAACGAGATCTCTCGCCGCCGTCCTGATCGGCCTGTCCCTCGTCCTTGCGCCTCTCCGGGGGCGGGCCGAGACCGATCCCCTCAAGGAGGCCTGGAACCGCCTGCCCGCGGCCGAGAAGCATTTCCAGAAAGGACTGCGGGAATTCCAGGCCGGCCGGTACGCCGCGGCCGCGGGGGCGTTCCGGAAAACCATCGATGCCCTCCCCCGGCACGCCTATGCCTCCTACTACCTGGCCAACATCGCCTATGTCCAGGGGGACTTTCAAAACGCCTTGGCCGACATGGAGCGGTCGCTTCGAGACCTGGACTTCATGCGGGATCTCAACACTTATGCCGTCGCCAAGCAAAGTCAGACGATCGATTCGTACCGGCAGATGCTCGACTCTGAATGGGAGAACGCCCCCGACTGCCGGTCCCAGCGCGAAATCGAATCTCTGACCGACGAGATCGCCACTGAGAAAAACAAGCTGGAGGTCCGGACGGCCGCCGAGGACGCCTCCCGTTTGTCCCAGCGCGCCCATTTCCTTTATTTCCTGGGCAATATCCGCTTCCAGCTGAAGCAATTCCCCGAGGCCTTGGACGCTTACCAAAAAGCGCTCGACCTCAATCCCCGCCACGTCAGCGCGGTCAACAACGCGGCCGCGGTCCGGTACATGGCCGGCGACCCGCAGGGCGCCCTGGACCAGCTGGACGAGGGAGCCCGGGCGGGCGTGGGCGGCCATCTGAACTTGAAGCTCAAGCATCTCATCCTCGAAGCCCTGGGTCGGCCGACGGAAGGCGTTCTCCAAGAGGATCTCTCGGCCGCCGGTCCCGGGGCGGACCTGGGCGTCGTCCGGTTCGCTCTCGCCTTCAACGGCGGAGACCCGCTTTTACCGCCCCTCTACGAGAACGGTTACGTCGTGTTCAGCCGGACGTCCCGGCAGGCGATCCTCGTCGACCCGGGGGTCGAGGATCCCCGCATCGCCGAGTTGATCGCCCGGAACCATCTCGAGGTCAAAGCCGTCTTCAACACGCACAACCACGACGACCACGCGGCCGCCGACAAGGTTTACGCCGCCCTCTACAAAGCCCCGGTCTATCTTTCTCCCAAGGAAGAGAAACGGACGGACCGCCCGGCGGTCCGTCCCATCGGCGACGGCGAAACCATCTCTTTCGAAGGATTCACGGTCCAGGCCCTGCTCACGCCCGGCCACACGGCCGGAAGCACGTGCTTTTTAATCGGGGGATATCTCTTCTCGGGCGACACCCTGCTGGCGGATGATATCGGGTCTCCGGCCGGCGGCAACGACCGGCAGCGGGCGGACGCCCGGAGCGGCCTGGTCCGGCTCATCCGAGAGAAGCTTCTGTCCCTGGACGGCCGGACGCGCGTCTGTCCCGGCCACGGAAAGACGACGACCATCGCCGCCGAAGCGGCCGGCAATCCATTTTTAAAGAATCAGCCCGCCGATCTGAATCGCTGATAACGCTCTTCCAGGCGTTCCCGGTCCGGCCGCTCCTCCATCCGCCGCGGGAGATTCAGGATCTTCCCTTGAAATCCCTGCAACCCGTGGAGGAGCATGGGGCCGTCCTTTTCCTGGAGAACGTCATCCCTGATTTCCACGTAATAATCCGGTCGAATCCCTAAAATATCGCTGTCGAAAGCTTTATGATGAATCGCGCACATGGCCAGACCGTTATTCACGGCCGGGATACCGCTTGGATGCTTGTCTTCCAAGATATGCGCCGCTTCAAGAAGCTCATGATGCCTCAACCGGCATATCGCGCACGAATACTGATAGGCTCTTAGGACGCGGGCGCGAAAGGCGTTTTGATGAATCCTCCGCTGGATCTCGACCGTGATATAACGCCGATGGAAATCTTCCACGGAAGGAGGATTTGATCTTTCTTTTACGATCGCCTTCTGGTCATCGGCGATGACGCTGAAAAACAGCTTTTCCGGGTCATCGCCGACAATGAATACCGGCCAAATCGGTTCATACCATCCCGGTTCCACTCCATAAAAATAAATGAGCGGAATTCCTCTATTCATCGCCTTCCGCAACCCCGCATTATCCGGATGCGAGGGATTGTGCCCGCGGTATCGATAGAGAATGATCCCGGTTTCCGTCGACCGGTCGTCGTAGGGACGCGGTTTTCCCGGGATCTCCGGAACCGTCAAGATGCTGATCGGGATTTCAGGGAGAATTTTTGGCTTGAAGATTCCCTGCGGTCCGACAAGGGGAACGCGGACACCCTCAAAATTGAATCCCTTCGCGAGGACGTTCCGCGGGATCGCCCGGCCGTAGTGACGAAGTTGTTCGATTAAAAAGGCGGAAGCCGCCTGGCGGACTTTTCGATCGAGATCAATCTCTCTATAGATCATCCGAGAAACCTGTTTTCATTATGCCAGAGAAGCATCTGTCTTGAGGGGCGATCTTCCTCTGTTTGCGGATAATGATTAAGGCGCCGGCCGTGGAACGGATAATAAGACCGCCCGTTGGCGAATTCTTCCTTCAATCGCCGGCTGATTTCAATCCGGAATTCCGGAGTCACGGTGATATATCCCCGGTCGAAAAGGCGGTGGAAATCGCTTCGGAGAAGCAACCCGTTGCTCACTTCATGCGGACCCTCTTCCCCATACGGCTTGATATGAGCGGCTTCCAGGGCGGGCAAGGAATGCTCTTCCGTAATGGCGCACGAACGGGCATAAGCGTCGGTCACGGCCACCTGAAACGCCCCTTGACCGAGTCGAGGCCGGATGACGGATTCCTTGCCGTAACGGGCTCTTTCCTCCTCCACCCGCCGTGTATCCAGATAAAGATCGGACAGGCCTTGCCTGGCCAAGCCTTCCTGGACGTTTTTCCAGATAAACCGGCCGGCGTCCGTGCCCAGCTCATACCCCTTGGCTTTTCCCCGGACGATCGACGCTTTCCATTCGGGCGCCGGAAACCACATCGATTCCTCGAAGAAAAACGGCTGGGTCAGAATGATGCATCCGATTTTGAAATCCTCGTGAGGATCGTTTTCAATTCTTCGGTAAGGGAGCAATCTCCGCCGCATGTCCGAAAAGGAAGAGGCCCCGTTTCGGATATCGAAGGCTTCCCAAGCCAGGCTGATCGGCAGAGTCGAAAAAGATGAAAAAACGCCTCCCCCGGCGATCACATCCCTCTGCCGCGTTCTTTGACTCCGATGGAGCTTGAAAAGGAACAAATCTCCTTTTCCGATCGCCCGGAAGGAGGCGCTTGAAGACGGCTGCCAGAAGTTGACTTCGTCAATGCCGCGAATTCCGCGTAAAAAATCAAACCAGTTTTGATCCGTAATCCCGGCATAAATCCTCATCGAACGTGATTCCCTGAACCGTCGGCGGCAATATAACAAGGCCGGGCGGGGATGGCAAGGCCCCCTTTCTCCGCGCGGCGAGTAAACGCCGGATGGCGCCCGAACGGTTACAGGGTGAGAAAGGAGCTCATCATGAAAAAACCCGTATTGATCGCAGCCGTGGCGGCCGCGGTTCTTTTAACCGCCTCTCCCCTCCTCCGGGGATCGGAAACCGGCCCCGAAGCGACCGTCGCCAAGATCCGGGACCGGATTCTGGCTCCGGATTTCAAGCCTGACGGCATCGAGAAGGACCTGATTGAAATCCTGAACGTCTCTCTCGCGATCCTGCCTGAAAAGGAATACGCCGAGGAATTCCGGTCCAAGATCGCCTGGGTCAAGGATTCGTTCGCGGACGAGCATTTGTTCGCCGATAAAATCCGCCAGTATCTCGGAATCGCCTATGCCCTCGTTTCCGACGGGACGAGCTGGCGTCTCCCCGAAGAGCTCCAGCGTCCCTATCCGGGCGAACCGGCGTCCATCAAACGGGCGACGGCGGTCTGCGGCCGGCTTCTCGAATCGGCCTTGGCTGAAATGAAAGCCGGAAACAACGAAAAAGCGGCCGGCTGCCTTATCGGCTTCGTCCTCCTCGTCATCACCCCCATCGAAGCCTGAGACGGGAACGGGGAGGCGGTCGGTACCGGCAGGATTGATTTCCCGGTCCGCCTCAAATACATTGGGGAAGTCAAGCCGGCCGAAATGGGAAATCCCGCGTTCGATTACGATTCGCTGATCAAACCGCTGGAGCCCCGAATGATGCGGACGATCTGGCGGATCCTCCGGGAGAAGCCGGCGGCCGAGGACGCTCTCCAGGACGCCCTGGCCGTCATCTGGAAAAAGCGCGGGACGGTGGCCCGGCACCCCAATCCCCCGGCGCTCATCCTCCGCATCACGATTGCCTCGGCCGTGGATAGTCTGCGGAAGACGCGGCGGCGCCTCCGCCACGAGGTCCCCGGCCTTCCGAAAGACCGGAGAGCGGACGATTCCGCCGACCCGGCCGCGGGAAAGGCGGAAGAACGCCGGTTCAGACCGGCGATTCTCCAAGCCGTCGGACGCCTCCCCAAACGCCAGGCGGAAGCGGTCCTCCTGCGGATCATCGAGGAACTTTCCTACGAGGAGATCGCCCGGGCCATGGGCTGCACCGAGGCGACGGCCCGCGTCCACGTCATGCGGGGGAAAGCCGCCCTGGCCCGGCGGCTGGCCCGTTTCCGTCCGGATCCGGCCCGTCAACCCGGGCTGAAGGAATAAGACAAGAGAGGCTGTCATGAGGGCAAAACGATTTGAAGACGCGGATCTGGAGCGCCTCCTGAGGGACGCTCTCCCTGACGACCTCCCGGACGAAGCCGCCGCCGGGATGCGGGACCGGATCGCCGCCTTTCGGACCGCGGCGGCGAAGGAAGAACGGGGTCCGGCGGTCTCCTTCATCCTCGCCCGGAAGGGAGCCTGGGCCGTCTTGGCGTTGGCCCTGTTGATCGCCGGCGCTCTTCTCCAGGGCTTCCAATCTCCCAGCCCGCTGGCAAAAAAAATCGCGTTCCTCAAAAACGAGCTATCGAATTCGGAGCCCGCCCGTCCGGCCGATATCGACGGGGGAATCCGGATCCCCGGTCTGAAGGAGGGATGACCATGAACGAACACGACAAGAACCGGGTCCGCGGCCGGGCCGCCGTCCGGTGGTTGATCGCCGCGG
>JAAZPG010000363.1 GCA_012797375.1 Acidobacteriota bacterium | reverse complement strand
TCAGGCGGCTTTTCTGGAACCGGCCGTAGAGACGGGAGGCGGCCGCCCCCCCGAAAAGGACCTCCCCGGCCCGGCACCCGAGCCGCGTGTTGTGGATCCAGTGGGTCAGCCGGGCGGCCGGAACGGCGTCCGATTTGACCCGTCCCTCCCGGCGGTCGTAGTATTCAAGACGATCGGCGTCGCTCATGGATGATGATCCGCGGCCCCCCATTTTACTCGAACGGCCGGTCCGGAAAAAGTGCGCGGTGCCGAGGGGCGATTCGGATGGTATAATGGCGGGCCTGGACGCGCGGCGGGTGCTGGAGAAACAGCGTTTCCCGCCGGGGAGGAACACGAACGATGATCAGCCGGATCTGGCACGGGTGGACGACGCGGGACAACGCCGATCAATACGAAAAACTGCTTAAGGAAGAGATTTTCGAGGGTATTCTCAACCGGAACATCCGGGGCTTCAAAAGCATTCAGCTGCTCCGGCGTGATCTTGGCCGGGAAATCGAATTCGTCACGATCATGACGTTTGATTCGCTGGACGCGGTCCGCGAATTCGCCGGCGAAGACTACGAAGCCGCCGTCGTTCCGAAAAGCGCGAGAGCCGTCCTGTCGCATTTCGACGACCGTTCTCGGCATTACGAAATCATCATTGAGCGAACCGGAGAGAAATAGCCGGCGGCCTTTGACCGCCCGCGCGAAATAATCGGAGGAAGGTGCATTGATGCGAGTGTCCCGAAAAACCGTTTTTACGTCCGGATCCGTCGCCCTGATCCTTTGGCTTTGCCTGGCCTTCGCCTTCGCCCAAGCTCCGGCCAAGCGGCCGCTTGCGATCGACGATGTCTTGGGCGGACTGGAGATTTCCGATCCGCAGGTGTCGCCGGACGGGGGATGGATCGCTTACACCGTTGCCTGGATGGACCGCCAGGCCGACAAAGCGCGAAGCGCCGTCTGGATGGTCGACTGGGAGGGCCGGAACAACGTCCCGATGACCTCGGGGCCGGAGGGGGACACCGCCCCTCGCTGGAGCCCGGACGGGAAATACTTGTCCTTTCTCTCCACCCGTCCGGCCGACGGCAAGACCCAGGTCTGGCTGCTCGACCGGCGCGGCGGCGAGGCCCGCCCCTTGACGGACGTCAAGGGCGAGCTCAGCGCCTATGAATGGTCGCCGGACGGGAAGCGGCTCGTGCTGGTCATGCAGGAAGGAGAAGAAATCCCGGACGAGGCGGCGGATTCGAAAGCCAAGACGGCGAAGCCGATCGTCATCGACCGGTATGCCTTCAAGCGGGACTGGGTGGGTTATCTCACGGCCTCCCACCGGGATCGTCTCTACCTGTTCGACGTCGGGACGAAAACGCTGGCCGCCCTGACTGCGAAAACAAATCATGACGAGAGTGATCCGGCCTGGTCCCCAGACGGATCGCGGATCGCCTTCGTCCGGGGCCACGGGGAGGATTCGGACCGGACCGGGATGAGCGACGTCTTCATCGTCGAGGCCCGGGCCGGAGCCGAGCCGCGCCAAGTGGCGACGATCGGCGCGCCGGACAGGCAGCGGCTGGTCTGGAGCCCCGACGGACGAACGCTGGCCTTCACCCGGGGATTCGAGCCGAAGTACTATGCCTACAACCAGGATCGGTTGGCCGTCGTGCCGGTCGAAGGCGGCGAACCGCGCGTTTTGACCGCCGAGCTCGACCGCGGCGTCTCCCAGGCGGAATTCACTCCGGACGGCTCGGCCCTGACCTTCCTCGTGGAGGACGATCAGCGGACATACGCGGCTGAAGTTCCGGCCGTCGGCGGAGCCGTCAAGCGGGGGAGCGGGGGGATCGAAGTCATCAGCGAGATCGCCCGCGGAGGCGGGGGGACCGCGGCGCCGGCGGCGAC
>JAAZPG010000362.1 GCA_012797375.1 Acidobacteriota bacterium | reverse complement strand
ACTTCGCCCGCCGGGCCCTCGCCGGGAAGAAAGACAGGACCCTCGACCCGAAAACCGCGGAGATGCTGAAGTCCCTGGGCTATCTCGGGAATTGAGGCCCGGCCGGAGCCCCTTTCCGGCGGGCCCTTTCTTGACTTCGCCGCTGGCCTGGGTATAATTCCCCTTCTCTCCGAGTCGAAGAGGCTAAAGCGCCGCGTCCAAGCCTCGAGACCAACGGGCGCCGCCGGAAACGGCCGCGCCTTCCGTGCTTGAAAAGGAGGATCCATGAATCCCTTTATAAAATCATCTTTAAAAAGTCTTGCCCTGGGGACGGTCTGCGCCCTGGCTTTCGGACTCCTGACGGCGCCCGCCTTCCTGCGCGCGGACGAGGAAGCAACGACGGCGGCCGAGGAAGATCAGGCGGCCAAAATCACCGAGGAAATCCAGGTCGTGGGCAAGGCCCCCAAGGTCCAGCCCGTTTCGACGGTGACGACCATCGCCGCGTCCCTGATTGAGCAGTACGCGCCCCGCGATCTCAGCGAGGCCGTGCAGTACGCCCCGGGCGTGAACATCACGACCGGCAGCAAGCGCGAGGCGACGCTCAAGCTGCGGGGCATGGACTCGCGCCGGATCGTCCTGCTCATCGACGGCATTCCCAGCTATGAGCCGTACTACGGATCGTTCGATCTCAAGACGGTTTCGGCCGCCGGGCTCGAATCGATCCAGATCACCAAGGGCCCGTCCTCCGTCCTGTACGGGCCGAACACGCTGGCCGGCATCGTCAACGTCATCACCCGGCGTCCCGGAGACAATCCCTTCCTGGCCGTCCAGGGCAGCCTGGGCGCCCAGAAGACCTACAGCGCCGGCTTCGACGGCGGCTTCCGGTGGAACCGGTTCTCGCTGGTCGGCGACGTCTCTTGGCAGAATTCGGACGGCTTCGGTTATCCGGACCCGGACACCGGGGAAAGAACCGACTTGATGAACACGGATTACGAGCGCTTCAATCTCAACGCCAAGGCCTACTACGCCCCCTCGGACGATTCCGAGATCATGATCAACGGCGGAATCTACCAATCGAATTACGGCATGCCCCCGACCCTGGGTGTCCAGAAAGCCCGGTACTGGTATTTCAAGAACTGGGACCGGTACACGCTGAACGCCGGAGGATTCACCTCGCTGGGCGAGGGCGCCGTTCTCCGCTTCCGGGCGTTTTACGTGAACTACCGCAACACGATGGACCAGTTCAAGGATAAGGAAATGGCCAAGCGGCAGTTCGAGAGCACGTTCGACAACTACGTTTACGGCGCGTTCGCCATGTCCGAATTCAAGCTCGCCTCTTGGAACACGCTGAAAGCCAGCCTGAATTTTCAGAGGGACGTGGCCCGGACCCAGGACGATATCGGTCTCCCGTTCGACGAGTACGACCAGGGGACGTTTTCCGCGGCCCTGGAAGACCAGGTCTCGCTCGGCGACAAGTGGCAGGTGGTCGGCGGCCTCAGCTTCGACCTCATCGACAAGTACTCCGGCGGAACGTTTTCCCGGGTCAATCCGATGATCGGCCTGAAATTCACCCCGGCCGAAACGCTGGACCTGCACCTCTCGCTTGCGCGGAAGTCCCGCTTCCCCAACATGCGGTCGATGTACTCGCCCTCCAGCGGGAACCCGGACCTTCTGAGCGAGACGGGGACGAACGTGGAGCTCGGATTCACCTGGGATCCGGGCGTCCGCCTGTCGGGCGCGGCCTTCATGTACGAGTTCAAGAACATGATCGATTCGATCACCTTGTCCGACGGGAAGAAGCGCTACTGGAATGTCGGCAAGGCCCACATCAACGGGTTTGAGCTGCAGGCGTCGAAGTCGCTCGGCTGGCTCGAGGGGACGCTGAACTACACCTATATCGACGCCGCCAACGACACGGACGACCGGCCGCTGGACGCGATGCCGGCCAGCAACTTGAACTTCGACCTCACGGTGTTCCCGGCCGGCGGCCTGCGGATCAGCCTCTTCGGCCTGGCTGCTTCGAAATCCGATTGGTACGAATTCTCGGCGAAGAAGAATTACGAGATTCCCGCGTATTTCAACCTCGACGCGGTCCTGGCGTACGACTTCGGCCGGTTCGAGATATTCGTCAAGGCAACCAACCTTT
>JAAZPG010000361.1 GCA_012797375.1 Acidobacteriota bacterium | reverse complement strand
GATCCCGAAGATCATCCCGAGCAAAGGGGCCAGGACGATAAACACCGCGATTTTCACCCAGCCGGAAACGATGACGACCTTGAAGCCGGCCTTGGCCACGGCCGCCCCGAGATAGCCGCCCATCAGGGAGTGGGAGGAGCTCGAGGGCAATCCCCAGTACCAGGTCAGGATGTTCCAGGAGACGGCTCCCAGAAGCCCGCAGAGAATGACCATCGGGTCGACGACGGAAATGTCGATCAAGCCGGTTCCGATGGTTTTAGCCACGGCCGTGCCGAAGATCAGAAAGGCCACGAAATTGAAGAACGCGGCCCAGATGACGGCTTGCTTGGGGCTGAGCACCCGCGTTGAGACGATCGTCGCGACCGAGTTGGCCGCGTCGTGCAGGCCGTTGGTGAAATCGAAAATGAGGGCGATGGCGATGATGAAGGCGATGAAGCCGAAACTGTACTCCATCGGAGTCAGCTGCCCTTGACAACGATGCCCTCGACCGTGTTGCTCATGTACTGGAAGACGTCCATGATCCGCTCCAAGGTGATCAGGATGTCCTTCCACTTCATCAGCTCGATCGGGTCCTTCTCCTCTTTAAACAGCTGGCGGAGGGTCCGGTGGTAGATCACGTCGCCCTCGTCCTCCAGGTCATGGATCTCCCGGATCTCCTTCCAGATCTCGTCCGTGTACTTCTGCTTGTCGAACGTCTCCTTGACCAGGGCGATCAAAGCGGCGGTCGCCCTCCCGATCAGCCGGGCGAACTCGTCGATGAACGGGCGCTTCTCGGTTACTTCGTAGAGGTAGACGTTATGGAGGGTGTTTTCCAGAAGATCGATGATGTCGTCGTACTCATGGATCAGGCGGTAGATGTCTTCCCGGTCGAACGGGGTGATGAAGCTCTTGTTGATGAGGTTGATGATCCCATGGGTGATATCATCCGCCCGGTGTTCGATTTCCTTGGATTTCTGCCAATATTTCTCGAAATCGCGGAATTCGACGGAAAACGTGTGAAAGACGTCGGCGATTTCGGCAAGGCAGACCGACATTTCCTCGAAGTGCTCGGCGAACGCGGGGGCTTTGGGAAGAAGAAATTTCATGATGACGCCTTGGGAAAAATAAGAAAAATAAATGCGGAGGAGGGGGTTTGCGACGGAAGACGGACAGCCATGAGGGAGTCACTATATCCGACGCGGCGGCGGAAATCAAATCAAGCGCCTCCCGCCGGGACGGGCGCCTTTTCCGCCCCCTGGAGCCCGCCTCCCGCGTTCTCCGCATAGAAGATAAGGGAGGGGTTTTCCGGTTCAAATGCGAACTCCGGGAAGCGGTTGTCTCATTCGAAGCGGAGCCTGCGGAAACCACCCAAGACCAAGGATCGGATGGACCTTGGCTTCCGGATCTGCCGCTTCGCCCGGCCGCCGCTATTCGGGACATCACTCAAGGTCCAACCGAAAGACCTCCCCCAAGGCCCGCGCCGAATGTTTTCAAACGCAAAGGCCGGTTCAGCCCTCCGCCCGATCATACCCCGGCGCCGCCGTGAGCCCGCTCTTCACCATAATGCCCATCTCAAATGGATAGGGCCCATTGGTTAAACCGGACGATTTGGCTTTGCAGAAAACCGGACATTTTCGGTTTGCCTTTAGCCGGAATGACATCCCGTCGACATGCCCGGGACGTTGTGCTATATAAAATCCTATGTCCGCGAACGACGTTCATCCCCCCGCCGGGGACGCCTCCGAAGCCGCCCGCGAGAAAAGCGCGGCCGCCAAAAGCTCCGTTGTCGCCGCCGTTTTTCTCACCGGCATGAAGATCATCGTCGGCCTGGCCACCGGTTCGCTGGGCATTCTGGCCGAGGCGGCCCATTCGGCCTTGGACCTGGTCGCCGCAGCCATGACCCTCATCGCCGTCCGCGTCTCCAGCCGGCCGGCTGATCGAACCCACACCTACGGTCACGGCAAGATCGAAAACCTGTCGGCCATGCTGGAGACGGCCCTTCTGCTCATCACCTGCGTCTGGATCGTCATCGAGGCCGTCCGGCGGCT
>JAAZPG010000360.1 GCA_012797375.1 Acidobacteriota bacterium | reverse complement strand
GCGAAGTTCGAGAAGACCGTCGGCAACATCGTCCGCTTCCTCGAGCTCAAGAAGGAGATGAAGCGGAAAAAGCCCGTCACGTTCATCGAGCTCATCCACTTTCCCGACGTTTTCCGGAAAACCGACCGGGCGGCGAAAAAAGCCTTCCTCGCCCGGTTCAAAGGCCTCCCGCTGGACAAAGTCCATGTCAAGGAGCTGCACAATTGGGCCGGGGAGACGTCCGGCGGGCCGGACCGGTCGAAGCCCTACCGGCCGTGCACCTTCCTGTGGCACGCCCTGATCATCTTCTGGGACGGTTCGGTCCTGCCCTGCACCCAGGATTTCTTCGGATCCTACCCCCTCGGCAACGTCCGGGATTCGTCGCTCCGGGAGATTTGGAACAACGACCGGATGGTGGCCCTCCGGGAGAAGCTCATCGCCCGAACGATCGACGACCTGCCCACCTGCTCGAAGTGCGACCGGCTCTGGCGGCCGACGCTCTTGGGGATCCCCCGCGAGTACCTGGGCCGGCTGCTCGCCGGCAAGATGAACTGAAGGCGCGGGCTCAGCGCCAATCCGGGAAGACGTCCCGTCCGCCGCTTTTGAACAGCGGAACGACGCGCTTGGACGCGGGATCGATCAAAGCCAGCTCCCAGACGCCCTCCGTCGGGTAGTGCTCCGTCCCCGAGGCGAAGACGATCCACCGGCCGTCGGGCGACCAGGCCGGGAAATAATCGTAGGTCTCCGGCCGCTCGGTCAAGCGCTCCCGGCCTCCGCTGTCGGGATTCACCAGCCAGATATCCCCCTTGCCGTCGGCCGTCGAGGAGACATAGGCGATCCGCGAGCCGTCCGGAGAGAAGCGCGGCCGGCAGGACTTGCCTCCCTCGCTCAGGGCCCGGACTTCACCTGAGCGCAGGTCGGCCACGAAGGCGTCCCAGCCGATCGTCCGCTTCCCGGTAAAGGCTAGCAGCGGCTCGGCCGGAGAAAAGTCGGGCAGGGCGGCCGAACCGTCAAAATCCGGAAGAAGGGGCGTGACGGACCCGGAAACGAGATCGGCCGTCCATAACCGGTAGGACCGGCCGACGGCCCGTTTTCGTTGGATTGTATAGGCGATTTTTTTCCCGTCGGGATGCCAGCCCTGCTCGATCGCCTCGCCGGGGCCGTTCGTCACCCGGCGGACATTCGTCCCGTCGTCGTTCATCACGTAGATTTGGTAGGATCCGCCGCGGTTGGAGGTGAAGGCGATGAAACGCCCGTCGGGGGACCAGCGGGGGAACTCGTCGCTGGCCGGATCGTCCGTCAGCCGCCGCAGGCCCGCCCGCGTCAAGAGATAGATGTCGTTGTTTCCGCCCAAGTCGGATTGAAAGACGATCCGGCCGTCGAAATCCGCAAGCGGGCGGCGGGCGGAAAGCCCGGCGGCTTGTCCGTCGGCCGTCCCGCCGGAGACAACGGCGGAGCCGTCGCCGCGGCAGCCGAGAAAAGCCAGGACGATCATTCCGGCCGCAAGAAAAGCAAGGCATCGATTATGATTCATGCGCGTCATGATCCCCCCGCGCGTGTCCGGCGTTCAACGCCGGATCGTCGGGACAAAGACGCCCTGGGACCGCCGGCTCGGCGTCTTGCCAAGAGCATTCGAGGCCGCTTCATCCGGCATCAGGCTTTCGTGCCCGGCCGCGTCCACCGATTTGACAAGGTAGACGTACCGGCCGGCTTCCGTCACCCCGGTATCCCGCCAGAAAAAGGTCGTCCCGTCGGTCTCGGCGGCCAATTGATAGGCGGCGGCGTCCGCCTCAGGCTTCTTCCGGAAGACGCGGTACTTGACGATGGGAGCGATCGCCTCGTTGGCCGGGTTGGCTTGCCATTGAACGTCGGTGACAACCCGGGTTTGAAACAGGCTTTCGTCGACGAAGGACTCCCAACGGACGTTCAGCGGGGGTTGGAGAGCCAGGAGGGTGAACGTTTTCGTCAATGAGGCCTTTTTCCCGAAATTATCGGTGACCGTCAGCTTGAGGACGTAGGTTCCGGGACGGGTGAAAACCCGGGAAAACCTCTGTCCCTGGGCGCTCCAGCCATCGCCGAAGATCCAGTCATAATGGGCGATCGTCCCGTCCGGGTCATAGGAGGATCCGGCGTCGAAGTCGATCTTGACCG
>JAAZPG010000359.1 GCA_012797375.1 Acidobacteriota bacterium | reverse complement strand
TATCCAGCTGAGCTACAGGCTCGTCGGGCGGCCGGCCGATATTATGCCAGAAACGAGCGAAAAAGGACAGCGCCGGAAGGACCCGGCGCCTCCGGCCGGCCGCGGCCGCGGTCCTACGACGCTTCTCCGCTCCCCCGGTGAGACCGGATCTTCTTTTTCACCGGCCCGCTTTTCTGGAGCTTGGCGTTCAAGCGGGCCAGCCGTTTTTCAAAATCGACCCTCTCGGCCGAGGACCGTTCCATGGCCAGGGCCAGACCCTCTTCGGTGATCCGCTTGGCCTCGGCGAGGTTCCTGGCTTTGTGCTCATAGTAAATGGCCAGCTCGCGGTAGCAGAACACATGATCGGCCGCCGAGCCGTCCCGCCACAGGGCGACGGCCCTCTCCCAGTCGGCTTCCTTTTTCAGCTGGGACGTCAGCCGCCGGACGACCGAAACGGCGACGTCGGACGGAAGCCGTCCGACCAGGGCCCGTTCGAACAGCCGCGTCGAGCGGGCCGCCTCCCCGGCCCGGGCGAAGACCTTGCCGATGCCGACGAGATCGAGGGGATCCGGACCCGTTTCACCGTCGAGATCCTCCTCGGAAAAAAGCCGCGCCCCGGAGATGACCAGTCCCAGGAGCGAGAGGATGTCCTCCTGGTTGTGGTAAAGGATGGGCTCGATCCGCTCGAAATCCCCGGTCCGCAGGTAATCGAAATACCGGTACGGGATCTCGGCCCCGGGAATGTCCTCGTCCCGGGGCGCCTCGATGACCTGCTGGGCCAGGTGAAACAAACGGCAGCTTTCGTGCTTGTGCTTCCACAAGGTCCGGGCCGCGAAGAGAAAATCCAAGTGGGGCAGGCCGGCCAGGGAGAAGGATTTCCGCTGGAGGATGAAGCGCGTCTCCAGCAGGGGCAGGTCAAACGCTTTTCCGTTGTACGTCAGAACCGACTTGAAGCGTCTCTCGGCGAACAACCGGGACAGCTCCTCGAGCATCCGCTCTTCCTCGCCCGGGTCGCCGAGAAAATACTGAGCGACGATGAACGCCCTCTCCCGGAAATAGCCGAGACCGACGAGAAACGGCAGCGTCCCCGTTCCCCCGGCCAGGCCGGTCGTCTCGAGGTCGAGAAAGACGGTCGTCGAAAGATCGAGGTCGCGGAACGCCTCGTCCCGGCTGAGATAACGGAGAACCTCCCCGCCGACGGCCAGGGCGTCGGAGATTCTCAGCTTTCCATAGCGGGCGTCCGGCGGGTAGGCGTTTTCGAAGACCTGCAGAGGCGGCCTCGGCTCCGGCTCGCGCGGAACGCTTTTTTTTGGCCGGGGTCCGGCTGTTCCCCCGGTCAACCGAATCAGCTGTTCCAGCTTTTCCTTGGTCGAAAGCCCGGCTTCCCGCTGGAGGCGGGACCACGTGTTCTCGACGGACGACGCGGGGCCGCGGGACCGGGCCTCCCGCTCCATCCGGAGCCGCTTGAGCTTCTCCTCGAGATTCATTTTCTTTGATCCGTTGTCCGCCGCCGCCGCCGTTTTCATGATACCGGAAAGCCGGGGGGTCCACAAGGCGGCCGGAAAAGACGTTCCGGCCGGCCGGAGGAAATGGATTGATTTTTCTACAAATAATGTTATCTTAGGGATGTCCGCGGGGAGCGGTTGCCGGAATGGCCCAAAGACCGATATCCACATTCGTTCCCGTCAACGCCGAGACCATTCGGCAAATCAGAGACATCGTCGGGCGCTTCGTTCATACGATCGCGGCGATGCGGCTTTACCCGTTCGGCCACGTCAACGTCACGAAATTCCGCGACAATCTCTTCCAGCGGCTGTCCGCGTTCCTGGAGGAGCAAGGCGAGTTCGAAATCGAGATCAAGGAAGACGCCTTCACCTTCGCCGGCGGGCCGGTCTTCCAGGAGGAAAGCGGGATCAAGAGCCTGCCGTACCTGTATTACAACGACGGGATGCGGGCCCTCACCTTCCTCCCCGGGCTGACCCGGGAGGAGCTCTTCGACTTCCTGGCCATCACGGCTGATTACGCCGAACGGGCGGAGGAGGGGGACATCATCGAGGATCTCTGGGAGCGCGACTTCGAATTCATCCGGTACGACGCCGCGGACGGCTTTTTAGAAGCCCGGGTGGCCGCCGGGACGGTCCACCGGCCCAAGGAGCTCCAGATCGACCGGGAGCATCTCTTTTCCGGGCGGATCCAACTGGACGCCGAGGACAAGGCCGCGGCCCACGCCCGGAGCGTGGAAATCAGCCGGACGAATCCCCTGGACGGCTCCGTTCTCGCCGAGTTTTTCCGTTCGATCGACGGG
>JAAZPG010000358.1 GCA_012797375.1 Acidobacteriota bacterium | reverse complement strand
CGGGATGGAGGAGCGTCTCCTGGCCGCGCTGCCCGCTCTGCCGAAATATATTCCGCCCGAATACGGGACGCACAAGGTGAGGTCGGGGGAAACCCTTTCAACCATCGCCCGCCGGTACGGGACTTCCGTCCAGAACTTGCAGAAAATCAACGGGATCCGGGGAACCTTGATCCGCGCCGGACAAGTCCTCCGCATCCCCAGCCGCGGCTGAAATCGAAAGAGGGAGACACAAAGCCTTTTCACCCTGTTTCCCTGTTTCCCAGAGCCGGATATCAACTGAAATTAGGTGAAGAGGCATTGTGTCTCCTCATTATAAGAGAGACGCTTCCACATAGAACGGCCGCGATGGATCATGGCTTTCGAGTGTCAAGAGCGGATCAGCTCGGCGATCGTCAAGAGCAAAACCGATCCGTCCGAAAACCGGGCCAGGCCGTCGATAAACCGCATTGACACCGGCCGGGGATGAACGTATCATCTTCCCGGCAAGGAAAGGTTCCATGATTCTCAAATACGCCGTACTATGGATTGTTTCTTTCATCGGCGTAAGCGCCGTGGACGCCCTCTGGCATCTCGTTCTCTGGGGACGGATCTACCGCCGGGACATCCGCAAGGTCGCCGCGGTCGTCGACGGCAAGCTCGTCCTGAACGGGATCAGCGGAGCGCTCTCCCAAGTCCTGGTGATCACGGCTTTCGTCGTCCTCGCTTCCCTTCAGCTTTCCTCGGCCGATCCCTATCTCAAAGGAATCCTGGCCTGCGCGGCCGGCGGCGTTCTCGGGATTTCCGCGTATGGATTGGTGAACCACTGGATCGTCCGGGACTGGAGCCTTTCCCTGACGGTTCTCGAAGTCATTTGGGGCCCGGTCCTCGGGGCGTTCGCCGGATTTCTCATCGTCGGGACGGCCCGGCTGTTGAAGATCGGCTGATTCGGACGATCGGCGATGTCCACGACATCCCAGCGGTCAAACGGAAAAAGCTATTATTACGCCTTTCTCGCCGGGACGAAAAAGATCCTGGAAAATCAGAATGAGCTGAACCGGATCAATGTTTTTCCCGTCCCCGATGCCGACACCGGCTCCAATCTCGCCTCGACCCTCCGGGCCGTCGTCGAGCGAGTCCGTCCGCATCGCTCCTACGGGGCGACCTCCGCGGCGATCGCGGCGGCCGCCCTGGAGGGCGCCCGGGGCAACTCAGGCGTCATTTTCGCCCAATTTCTTTACGGTCTCGGGGCCGAATCCCGAGACTGGACCGAGGTTTCGCCGGCCCGCTTCGCCCGCTCCGTCCTGAAAGCGGTCCGCTATATGTACGAAGCGATCGCCGAGCCGGTCGAGGGAACGATGATTACGGTCATCCGCCGGTGGGCCGAGTATCTCGAATCCCGGGAGAAAGAAGCTGAAAATTTTTTGAAGGTCTTGGCCGATTCCCGCGGCCGGGCGCTCGAAGCCCTCCAGGAAACACGACACCGGTTGGCGGCCATGAAGAAAGCCGGCGTCGTCGACGCCGGCTCCAAGGGCGTGGTCCTCTTTCTCGAGGGGGCGATCGATTTCTTGATCAAGCCCTCGCATAAGAAGATCATCTCGATCCGGGCCGAGGCGATCGAAATCGAACACACCGAAGCGGTCTCGGCCGCCCCCGTCGGCCGGCGCTACTGTGTCGAGGCCTTGATCCGCCCCCATCCGGGCCGGGAGGCCGCGGGATTGGACCGGGACGCCTTGAGTTCCCTGGTTTCAAAAGCCGGGGACTCCCTGGTGATCGCCGGATCCAGGGACACCCTCCGCCTCCACGTCCACGCGGACGAGCCTCCGGAAATCTTTTACGCGATCCGCGATTTCGGGCTCTGCGTCCATCAGAAAGCCGATGACATGCAGCGGCAATACGAAACGGTCCACCGCCGGAAGAGAAACGTCGCCCTGGTCACGGATTCCAGCTGCGATCTTCCCGGCCTCCTTCTCGACCATCATCAGGTCCATGTGATTCCGCTCCGCCTGAATTTCGGCCCCTGTTCCTATCTCGACAAGACGACAATCTCCCCCGACCGCTTCTACACGATGTTGGACGAAGACCGCGGATTTCCCACGTCGGCCCAACCTAACGCCAAGGCGTTCGAGGACATGTACGCCCGGCTGGCCGCCCATTATGATTCGATTCTCTCCATCCACCTGTCCGGGAAACTGAGCGGGACGTACGCCGGCGCCGCCTCGGTTGCCGAGCGGGTTTCGCGGAAGACGGGGAAAAAAATCACCGTCATTGATTCCCGGACGCT
>JAAZPG010000357.1 GCA_012797375.1 Acidobacteriota bacterium | reverse complement strand
TGCGTATGTGGCCGGGTTGATCATCAACGCCCTGGCGCCGTCCTTTGCTTCGAAACAGAACATGGAAGCGGCGATGAAGCTCGCCGTATATGCCCTGACTCCGTCCTGGATCGCGGGCGTGTTGTACATCATCCCCGCGCTCAGCATCCTTGTCGGCCTGGCCGGTCTCTACGGCTTGTATATCCTTTACCTCGGATTCCAAGCGCCGATGATGGAGACGCCCAAAGAAAAAGTCATGTCTTATTTTCTCGTCAGCTTGGTGGTCATGGTCGTCCTCTGGCTCGTTATCGGCCTGATCATCGGCAGCGTGTTCGCCTTGGGGGCGGCCCCGGCTTTATAAGCCGGCTTCGAGCTCACGGACGATGGCCGCGAACGCCGCGGCCGGAGAGGCCGCCTGTGTGATCGGCCTCCCGATGACAAGATAATCCGACCCGCGGGCCACCGCTTCGGCCGGCGTCATCACCCGTTTCTGATCCTGAGCGGAGGCGCCGGCCGGGCGGATGCCCGGTGTGACGATCAGAAATTCCGGTCCGGTTTCCTTCCGGACGATCTCGATTTCCTTGGCCGAACAGACGACCCCGGAGAGCCCCGCGGCCCTGGCCAGGGCGGCCAGGCGGAGAACCTGGGCCGACGTGTCCGGTGCCATGCCGACGGAGGCCAGGTCCTCGTTTTGCAGGCTGGTCAGAATCGTCACGCCCAGAAGAACCGGTCGGGGAAATCCCCGCTTGTCCGCTTCCTCGACCGCCGTTTCCGCGGCCCGGGCCATCATCGATTTGCCTCCCGAGGCGTGAATCGTCATCATCCGGGCGCCGTTGCGGACGCCGATCCGGGCCGCCTCCCCGACGGTGTTGGGGATGTCGTGAAGCTTGAGATCGAGAAAGATGCCCTTGCCCAGCGCCTGGATCTCCCGGAGAAGAGCCGGCCCTTCGGCGGTGAAAAGCTCCAGTCCGATCTTGAACAGGGAGGCTTGTCCCAATTGATCAACGAGAGCCAGGGCCTGGGCCTTGTTTTCCACGTCCAGGGCGGTGATGATGCGTTGAGACGGGGCGAGGGCTGGGGTCATGGGGAATCTCCTCGGAGTCGTTTTCGCCCGGCTATTATATCCGTTCCGCGTCCGGGGAATCCATCGGGAGATGAATTGCGCCGGGGCGGTCGGATTTCCGTGAAAAGACCGGGCTCAGAGGCCGGTCTTGAGCGTCCCGACGATGTCCGCGGCCCGGGCCAGGCCTCGGGCGTCGCAATAGTCCCCGATTTCGCGGACGATCCGGGCGGCGGACGCCGGATCGACGAAATTCGCCGTTCCGACCTGGACGGCCCGGGCCCCAACCAGCATGAACTCCAGGGCGTCGCGGCCGGTGCAGATGCCGCCCATCCCGATGACCGGTATTTTTACCGCCCTGGCGGCTTGATAGGTCATGCGGAGGGCGACCGGTTTGATCGCCGGACCGCTCAGCCCGCCGAGAACGTTGCCCAGCTTCGGCTTCCGGGTGTCCAGGTCCACGGCCATGGCCAGGAGGGTGTTGATCAGGGAGATGCCGTCCGCCCCGCCGTCCTCGGCCGCCCGGGCGATGGAGGCGATGTCGGTTACGTTGGGGGACAGCTTGGCGATCACCGGCCGGCGACTGCGCCGCTTGGCCCCGGCGACGATCTCGCGGGTCGCCCGGGGATCCATGGCCGGACAAGCCCCGTTCCGCTTGACGTTGGGGCAGGAAATGTTCAGCTCGTAGGCGGCGATCCCCTCGTGGCCGTCGAGAAACTCGATGACCCGGTAATACTCCTCGTCGCCGGACCCGCAGACATTGACGATGACCGCGGTGTCGCGGCGGCGCAGCTCGGGCAGGACGTCGGCGGCGAACCGTTCGACTCCAACGCCCTGCAAGCCGATGGCGTTGATCAGGCCCGAAGCGGTCTCGACCAGACGCGGCGGGGGATTGCCTTCCCGCGGCCCGAAATAAAGCCCCTTGACGACGATTCCGCCGACGGCCGCAAGATCCAGGAAGGGCAGGAATTCCGTCCCGTAACCGAACGTCCCCGAGGCCGTGAGCACGGGGTTCCGAAGCCGGAGGAAGCCGAGGTCGGTGCTGAGATCGGCCATGATCAGGCTTCCTCCCAGAGGATCTCGTCCGCTCCGAAGACCGGGCCGTCCTCGCAGATCTTGCGCCATTGTCCGCCGTCATCCTTCTTGATGCGGTGGACGCAGCCCCAGCAGGCCCCGAATCCGCAGCCCATGACCGCTTCCAGCGACAACTGGGCGGGAAGACCGAGCCCGAGAGCCATCCGCCCGGTCCGCTTCATCATCGCGTCGGGTCCGCAGGCGAACAGCCCGTCGGGGCGGCCGCCTTCGAGAGCCCGCTCCAAAAGCGCGGTGACGAAGCCGGCGAAGCCGAACGATCCGTCGTCGGTCGCGCAGTCGAGGGGGATTCCGGCGGATTCGAATTTCTCCCGGAGGGGGATTTCGGCCGAAGTTTTTCCGCCGTAGAAGACCCGAACCCCCGCTCCCCGCGAAATCAAGGTCCGGGCCAGGTAATAGAGCGGGGCGACGCCCCGGCCCCCGCCGATGAGCCAGGCGGTTCGGCCGGCCCCGAAGCCGTCCATCCGGAATCCCCGTCCCAGGGGACCCAGGCAATCGAGGGTTTCGCCTTCTTTTTTTTTGGCCAGGAGGGCGGTTCCGCGTCCGGCAACCCGGAAAAAAAGCTCGATCCAGACGTCGCCGGCGTCGTGGAGGCTGAGCGGCCGGCGGAGAAGAGGGTCGAAGCCGTCGGAGGTCCGGATCATGAGGAATCGCCCGGGGGAAGCCCCGGCGGCCAAATCCGGGGATTCGAGGCGCAGAAGATGAAAATCCCCCCAGCTCCGTTTTCCGATGATGCGGGCCGCGGGTTCACGCCTCATGCCGGAGACAAAATATCAGAACGTCCGGGTGCGGTCAATCGCCGGTTCCTCAGGCCGGGGATCCCCGGGCAGGCGCGTCCGCGGATGAATTCATTTCGGAATTTCTTTGGGAGGCGGCCGCATGCCCCTGGAAGCCGGGGCCGGGAGAGGGCGAAGCCATTGGAAAAGGGAGGCGGCTCCGTTTTCGGAACCGGCTTCCCGAGCAGGAGATGATCCTCGGGAACGCAAGGAACGGAACCTCGTCGAAAGGAAGAGGACCGGTCGATCAGCGCGGATGGAAAGCCGCCCGGTCTTCTATTCCAAGCTGTCCAGCAGCTCTTTGAACCGGGGCAGGCCGCGGAGGGGGTCGAGGTTGCTGTCGTGCTCGTACCAGGCTTTCTGGGTCATCCGGCCGACGCCGATCGACTTTTCGAGGCAGGACATGGCCTCTTCGTAATCGCCGGCCAGCGAATAGATGCATCCCAGGTTGTAGAGGAGCATGGAATCGTCGGGGGCGAGGGCCCGGGCCCGGCGGGCCCATTCCAGGCCCCGTTCCTTTTCCCCGAGGGCGACGAGGCCGTTGGCGCCCATGTAAAGCGCCCGGGAGTCGTCCGGGTGCAGCTCGAGACGGGATTCGGCCAGCTCGATTCCGCGCAGGCGCGACTTGCGGGCGTCTTCCGGCCGGCCGACTTCCTCATAGATCTGGGCCATGAGCAGGGGGGACTGGTAATCGTCGGGCCGGACGCGGCAGGCTTGTTCATACAGGCGGATGGCCTTTTCATACTCCCCCTGGGCGAAGCTGTGGCGGGCGTAATAGTACCAGCCCTCGAACAGGCCGGGCTCCAGGGCGACGGCTTTTTCGAAATGGTCGACCGCCTCCTCGCCCCGGCCGCCGAGGGACAGGGCCAGGGCGTAGGACGCCTGGGCTTGGCCGGATTCGGCGTCCAGCTCGACGGCCCGGCGGGGGGGGGGGCCCGCCCGGCGCGCCCCGCCCGCGCATCGAGTCGCTCGACCAGTTCCGCGGCTGCACCGTGGCCGCCATGTTCCTGGTCAACTTCATCGGGGGCTTCGAACTGGTCCCCGCGATCTTCAAGCATCACCACACCTACGCGAGCTACGCCGACACGGTGATGCCGCAGTTCTTCTTCGCCGTCGGTTTCGCGTACCGCCTCGTCTATCTGCGCCGGCGCCGGACGGACGGGGCGCGCGCGGCGGTGTCCCGCGCCCTGTGGCGCAACACGGCGCTTGTGCTGCTGGGCCTCGCCGTCTACCACATCGATCGCGTGGCGGACGACTGGACGACGTTCCAGGAACGGGGCTTCTGGACCTGCGTCGCCGCAAGCCAATGGCCTCGCGCGATTCAAGCTCTCGTCCATATCGGTTTGACGGGCTTTTGGGTGCTGCCCGTCATAGGCGCGCGGCCGGCGGCGCGGATCGTCTTTCTCGCCGGTTCGGGCGCGGCGTTCACGCTCCTTTCCCACTGCTGGTACTACGACTGGCTGTGGGCGCGCCGCGTGATCGACGGCGGGCCCTTCGGCTTCTTGACGTGGACGATTCCCCTGCTGGCGGGCTCGCTGGCCCACGACGCGCTGCTGGCCCGCGGCGCGCGCCGCGCCATCGCGCCGCTGGGCGCG
>JAAZPG010000356.1 GCA_012797375.1 Acidobacteriota bacterium | reverse complement strand
TCCGAAAGCGCCTGGTTCGCCCTCTCCAGCGGCAAGCGGCTTGTCCGCGTGAGGAGGGAAGGGGACGCTCTCCGCTTGGCCGAGCTGCTGCCGGCGTCTCACCCTCTTTCTCAGTCGCTGATCTTCGCCCTGGCCGCCGATCCTTACGGCGTGATCTGGGCCGCGACCGCCCGTGGATTGATGCGCTGGGAAGGAGGCCGGGTCGAACGATATGGGCGGAACGCGGGCTTCCCCGGCGAGGACTGCGCCCAAAACGCCCTCTGGGTGGAGCCGAACGGCGACGTTTGGGCCGGGTTGAGCGTGGGCTTGGTTCATGGAGCCATGAATCTCCGCCGTGAGCCGCAGACGCCTCCGGGCGTCGTCCTCCTTGAAAGCAAGGACGGTCAGGGCCGCCTCTTGGACGACGCCGATCCCGGCCCCACGGTCTCCTGGCCGGCCCGAACGATGGCTTTCCGTTATGCTCTCCGCGGCTCGCGATGGACGGAGGGAGCCGGGTTTCAAGTCCGGCTTGTCGGAATGGAGGAGGCCTGGCGGAACACGGATGTGTCCGAGGCCCTGTTTCCCGGGCTGGATGCCGGCCACTACCGGTTCGAAGTCCGGGCGGTGTCGACGACGGCCGAGACCGGCGCGCCGGAAAGCTTTTCTTTTCGGATCCTGGCGCCCTGGTGGCGGCGCTGGTGGTCCCAATTGGGCGGAGCCCTGATCCTGGCGGGAGCGGTTGTTCTGGCGTTCCGCCGGCGCACGGCGATCCTTCTCCGCCGGAACGAATTCCTGGAATCGCTCGTCCAAGCCCGAACGAGCGAGCTGGAGAGAGCCAACGAAGCTCTTCGGGAAGCCGTCCTGATCGATCCCCTGACGGGGCTTTATAACCGCCGCTACTTGACCCTGACCATGCCCGAGGAAGAAATCCGGCTGCGCCGGATGTTCCGAAGCTATCTCCAAAAAGGCGAGAGCCCCTTGAACCGCAACGAGGACCTGGTGCTCTTCCTGGGAGATTTGGACTTCTTCAAGCGGATCAACGACGAATTCGGGCACGCCGGAGGCGACCAGGTGATCATGGAAACCGCCCGGGTGCTTCGAACCGCCAGCCGGACGGCGGACACCCTGGTCCGCTGGGGCGGAGAGGAATTTCTCCTGGTGGCCAAGCGTACGGATCGAACGAAGGCCCACTTGATCGCCGAGAAGCTTTGCCGGGCCGTCCGCGACCATGTCAGCGTCCTGCCCGGCGGCGCAACGACCGGCTGCAAAATCACCATCGGCTTCGCGGCTTTCCCCATCCTCGAACAGAATCCCGAGGCCTTCACTTGGGAAGACGCCCTGCAGGTGGCCGACCAATGCCTTTATGCGGTCAAGCGGGCCGGAGGGGACGGCTGGGCCGGCATCCATACGCCGGGGCCGCTGGATTCCGCCGAAATTTCGTCGCGCCTGAGGATGGACTTGACCGGCCTCGTCCGGGAGGGATTCATCCGAGTCCAAAGCAGCTTCCCTGAAGGCACGGTCTTCAACGGATCCGCCCCCCCGCCGAAAAAATACTGAACGGAAGAGGAAAAACAGAATAGAACCGCCGCCGGGCGGCCCGATCGCCGCGGGAGGCCTTATATTAAAGGGGAAGGAGCACAATGAGAGCGCGCGCCGTTTTCCTGGGTTTGACCCTGATCGCCGCCCTCGCTAATGTCGCCGCCCTGATCATGATCATGGCGGCTCTCGACCGGCGGGGGCGGAAGACGAACATGTTTATGGCTCGTCTTTTCACGGGCAGGTACCTTTCGGCGTACAAGGAGACGACAAAAAAGGAAATCGGAAAGCCGGGTCCGCTCTATTCCCTTTGGCTCGTCGCCATCATCCTGGCCCTCGTCTTTGCGGTCATCGCCGTCTTTTTGCCTCAGGAATAATCCTGGGTCGGCCGATGAACAAGCGACGGAGTTACGGGAACGGCCGCGGCCGAGGTCAGGAGCCGGCGGCCAGGGCGGCGATCTCCCGGGCGGCCCGGCGGGCGACGGTTTCCAGGTAGTGCGCGCCGCGCCGGATCGCGTCCTCGAGCGAGAGGGCTTCGGGGCGGATGGCGTAAGCGGCGGCGAACAACCCGGGGACATAATCCGATAACGGCCCGTCGATCGAGCCGCAAAAAGCGACGCAGGGTTTCTTCAGCTCCCGGGCCAGCCGGGCGATGCCGTCGGCCGTCTTTCCCCGTCTCGATTGGAAATCCAACCGCCCTTCCCCCGTGACGACGAGATCGGCCCGGCGGGCTTTCTCCTTCAATCCGGTCGCCTCGATGATCGTCTCGACTCCCCGGCGGATCACCGCTCCGAGGAACGCGGCCGTCCCGAAACCGAGGCCTCCGGCCGCGCCCGCTCCGGGAAGATCGCGGTATTTTCTTCCCAGGGCCGCCTCGACGGCGTCGGCGAACCGCCGGCCGGTTTCCTCCAGCCGGCCGACGGTCTCAGCGTCCGCTCCTTTCTGAGGGGCGAAGACCGAGGCCGCCCCGTGCGGCCCGAGAAGAGGATTGTCGACGTCGGCCAGGACTTCGAAACGGACGGCCTGGAGACGGGGATTGAGCCCGGCGGTCTCGACCGTCCGCAGTTCGGAGAGCGCCGCCGGCCGGGGCGGGAGAATGCGTCCCTCGCCGTCGAGAAACCGCGCTCCCAGGGCGGCCGCCATCCCTGCCCCCCAGTCGTTCGTCGCCGAGCCGCCGAGGCCGATGAGGACGTTCTCCGGCCGGTGCTCCAAGGCGGCCTCGATCTGGCGGCCGAGGCCGGAGGTATCGGACCGCAGGATGTCCCGCCTCCCCTCGACCAGCGTCAGGCCGCTGGAACGGGCCGTTTCGATCACGGCGGTTTTGCCCCCGGGCCGCAGAAGAAATTCGGCCGAGACGGGATCGCCCAGCGGACCGGGGCAGGTCACGGAAATTTTCCGGCCGCCGCCGGCGCCGTAAAACGCCTCGACGGTGCCGTCGCCGCCGTCGGCCGTGGGGACGACATCGATCGCGGCCGGGACGCCGAGGCGGGCGAATCCCTCTCGGAGACCCGCGGCCACGGCCGCTCCGGCTTCGATTGAAGTCAGGGAACCCTTGAAACCGTCGGTCGCGATCAGAATGCGCATTTTATTCTTCTTCACTCCCCGGACGGAATGGATTCGGGAACGCAGTAGGGGCCTTCGGGGAAGACGGCCAGTGTTTTGCCGGGGCCGAGGGCAGTGTCCAAGGCGGATTGAACGGCCGCGCCCAGCCGGCCGCGGGAAGCCGTCCGGCCCGTCAACGTCAAGATCCTCATCGTCTCCTCCGGCAGTCCGTCGGAGAGGAAAAGCAAGCCGCCGGCCCCGACCCGGGCCAGGGCCCGGGCCTGCATCTGCAGCTCCCATTGGTCCACGGTGAAGACGCCGGGGCGCTTGATGTCGGCCAGGAAATCGTCGAAGCGGCCGGCGTACTCCCTCAACAACCCGGCGTAAGCGGGGCTTCCCAGCCCCTCGGAGCAGCCGCCGAAGGCGATGACCGTCCCCCCTTCCCGGACGGCCGGAAGGCAGGAGACGAAACCCTTGACGCACTGGTAAAACGTCGCGTCGAGGGGATAGCCGCCGCTTCCCGTCAAGACGACGTCGGCTGG
>JAAZPG010000355.1 GCA_012797375.1 Acidobacteriota bacterium | reverse complement strand
CATGACCGACCGCCTGACGGTCGTCCCCGTCCGGGCCAATGTTTATGCCGATGTCCTCAGGTCCCGGCTCGGCCGGATTCTCGTCTACGGCGGGGCCGGGCTGTATTTCGGCCACTTCTCCGACGTCTGGAGCGGAGTCAACGAGAAAGGGGAAACCCTTTATTTCAGCCAGAGGGCCGACGCCTCGGCCCTCGGCTTTCAGGCCGGCCTGGAAATCGAAATCCGCCTGTCGGAACGCCTCGCCCTGGTCGCCGAGGCGGCCGGCCGCCGGGCCGTCATCGACGGCTTCACGGGCACGGCCGAGGGGACGCCGGGCTGGTTCCATCCCAAGTCCGGAATCTCAGAAGAGCCCCGAAGCGGGATCCTCTATTCCTACGAGCTGCAGATGACGACCGACGGCCCGTGGATTCCCGAGCTGTTGATCTACGAGGCTTTGCCGACGGCCAAAAGCCTGGGGTTGAGCTCCCGGCAGCGCCTCCGCGGCGCGGCCGAGGCCCGGCTTGACTTCACCGGATATTCAGCCCGGCTGGGGCTCCGGTTCAAGTTTTGATTTTCATCTCAAAGGAGAGACTCATGAAATCGACGCGTTTTCCCTCGCGGCGGACGGCCGCCGGAATCATCCTGGCGGCGTTCCTGGCCGCGGGATTTCTTCAAGCCCAGGAGATCCCGCGTCCGCCGGCCGCGGAGAAAATCCGCAAGGAGCTCGCGATCCACGGCCAGACCCGGGTGGACGAGTACTACTGGCTGAACGAGAGGGCCAATCCCAAGGTCGTGGAGTACCTCAAGGCCGAGAACGCCTACGCCGAGGCGGTCCTGAAGCCGACCGAGTCTCTCCAGGAGAAGCTGGTCGCCGAGATGAACGGGCGGATCCAGCCGACGGACATGTCCGTCCCGTATTTTGAAAACGGCTACTGGTACTACACCCGTTTCGAGGCGGGCCGGGATTACCCGCTTCTCTGCCGCAAGGCCAAGACGCTTCAGGGCCGGGAGGAGATCCTCCTGGACGGCAATAAAATGGCCGCCGGAACGAGCTATTTCCAGATCGGCGGGACGGCCGTCAGCCCCGACAACAAGATCCTGGCGTACGGCGTGGACACGCTCTCCCGGCGTCAATACAAGCTCCGCTTCAAGAACCTCAAGACCGGGAAAACCTATCCCGAGGAAATCCCGATGACCGCCGGATACGCCGTCTGGGCCGACGACAATAAAACCGTTTTCTACCCGGTCATCGACGATTCCCTCCGGTCTTATAAAATCTTCCGGCATGCCGTCGGCGCGCCGGCCTCGGCCGACGTCGAGATCTACCACGAGGAAGATCCGACGTTCGCGCTCGGGCTCGACAAGAGCCGCTCGAAAAAATACATCTTCCTCGTCGCCTCCAGCACGCTGACCACCGAATACCGATTTCTCGAGGCGGCCCGGCCCCTCGACGGCTTCGCCGTCTTCCAGCCGAGAACCCGCGGCCTGGAATACAACGTCGACCACCTCGGCGGCGTTTTCACCATTTTGACCAACGACCAAGCCCGCAATTTCCGCCTGATGGAAGCCGACCCCGGCCGGACGGCCCGCGGCCAATGGCGCGAGGTCATCCCCCACCGGGACGACGTCTATCTCACCGGATTTCATTTGTTCGACGATTTCCTGGTCCTGCGCGAGCAGAAAGGCGGGCTGTCCCATCTCCGGGTGATCCCGAAGGGGGAAAAAGAAGGCTATGACATTCCCTTTCCGGACAAGGCTTACATGGTCTTCGCCGCTCCGACGCCCGAGCCGGGGACCGCGCTTCTCCGGTATCATTACAACTCCTTGACCACGCCGCCGGCCGTTATCGAATTCAACATGAAGACCCGGGAATCCTCCATCCTCAAGAGCCAGGACGTCCCCGGTTTCAATCCCGACGACTACGCGACGGAGCGCCTATCGGCCCCGGCCTACGACGGGACGCTGGTGCCGATCTCGGTCGTTTACCGGAAAGGCGCTCGGGACAAGGGCCCGGCTCCCTTGCTTCTCTACGGCTACGGGTCCTACGGCTATTCGACCGACCCGGGTTTCAACGCGCCGCGGATCTCGCTCCTCGACCGGGGCTTCCTCGTCGCCCTGGCCCATATCCGGGGCGGGTCCGAGATAGGCCGATCCTGGTACGAGGACGGCAAGCTCCTCAAGAAGATGAATACCTTCACCGACTTCATCTCCTGCGGCGAGTTTCTCGTCCGTCACGGTTATACCGCCCCGGATCGTCTCTTCGCCCAGGGCGGGAGCGCCGGGGGGCTGCTCATGGGCGCGGTCGTCAATCTCCGGCCCGATCTCTTTAAAGGCATCCTGGCCGGCGTTCCCTTCGTCGACGTGGTGACGACGATGCTCGACGACTCCATCCCCTTGACGACCTCTGAATACGACGAATGGGGCAATCCCGCCGATCCGGTTTTCTACGAGTACATGATGACGTATTCCCCGTACGACAACGTCCGGCCCAAGGCCTACCCGGCGATGCTGGTCACAACCGGGCTCCACGATTCGCAGGTCCAGTATTGGGAGCCGGCCAAGTGGGTCGCCCGGCTCCGGGAAATCAAGACCGACGACCATATCCTCCTCCTCAAGACCAATCTCGACGCCGGCCACGGCGGCGCCTCGGGCCGGTTCCGAAGCCTGCGGGAGAAGGCCGTCCAGTACGCCTTCATCCTCGATCTGGCCGGCATCAAGGAATAAAAAGAATCGGACGGCGGCATCTGAGAATAAAGGGGCAGCGGTGAGCAATGATCCTCCGTCCGGGCCGGCGCCCGCCCCTCCGGACGACGGAAATATTTCCCGAGCTTGTCCGGAGGACCGGCCGAACATCCTCCCGGGTCTTTTGGAGAAAGCGCGGGCGGCCCAGCGAGACTGGGCCGCCCTGAGCTTCCGGGCGCGGGCCGGCCACGTTCTGGCCGTCCGGGACGCGATCGTCGCCGAGGCCGACCGCATCGCCGAGATCATCTCCCGGGACAACGGAAAAACCCGGATCGACGCCTTGAGCGCCGAGGTCCTTCCGGCGGCCATGTCCGCGACCTATTACGCCAAAAAAGCGGCCGGATTCCTGAAGCCGAAAAAGATCCGGGCGGGGAATATCCTCTTCCTCAACAAGAAATCCCGTCTCGAACATGTCCCTTACGGGGTCATCGGGATCATCAGCCCCTGGAATTATCCGTTCGCCATCCCCTTCCATGAGATCGCCATGGCCTTCATGGCCGGAAACGCCGTCCTGTTGAAAGCCGCCAGCCGCGCCCCGGAAGTCGCCCGGCTCATCCGGGATATCATCGGCGCCGGCCGGTTTCCCGACGGGCTTTTTCATATCGTGAACATGGCCGGGCCCGTCGCCGGGCAGGCGTTCATCGACGCCGGGATCGACAAGCTGTTTTTCACCGGGTCCGTCGCCGTCGGCAAGAAGCTGATGGCCGCGGCGGCGCCGCGCCTGCTTCCGCTGTCGCTCGAGCTCGGGGGCAACGACCCGATGATCGTCTGCCGGGACGCCAACCTCCGCCGGGCGGCGGCCGGGGCGGCCTGGGCGGGATACTCCAACGCCGGCCAATCCTGCGGCGGGGTCGAGCGCATTTACGTGGAAAAGGACGTCTATGAGGAGTTCGTCGCGATCCTGGGCGGGATCACCGAATCCCTCACGTACGGGATCGACGCGGGCGGCGGCGTCGACGTCGGGGCGGTGGCCACGAAAAAGCAGCTCGCGGCCATCCGGGCCCATCTGGAGGACGCCCTGGGCAAGGGAGCCCGGAAAACGTATTTCTCCAAGCGCCTGAAGGGAAGCGCGGACGGGTTGTTCTTCCCCCCGATGGTCCTGGAAAACGTCGACGAATCGATGATCACGATGCGGGACGAAACGTTCGGCCCGATCGTGGCCGTCGCCCGGGTGGAGAGCGTCGAGGAAGCGATCGAGAAGGCCAACCGCTCGAACCTCGGCTTGACCGCCTCGGTCTGGACGCGCGACCGGAACAAGGGGCGGGCGATCGCTTCCCGGCTGGAAGCGGGCACGGTGACCATCAACGATCACCTGATGAGCCACGGCCTGGCCGAAACGCCGTGGGGCGGATTCAAGGAATCCGGCCTCGGCCGGACGCACGGCGCCCTCGGCCTGGAGGAAATGACCCGGACGCGGGTCGTCGTCGACGACGCCCTGCCCTTCGTTCAGAAGAACATGTGGTGGTACCCTCACGACCGGTCGGTTTACGCCGGCCTCCGGGGAGGGCTCGATTTCCTTTACCGGAAGACGATTTCCCTGAGGATGAAAGGGCTGGCCAAGCTGCTGCGTGCTTTCGTCCGGACCTTTCAAAAATAACGTGGGAATCCGCTTCCCGCGGACCTCGTATCCCGGCTTCGGCCGCGCCGCGCGGCCTCCCATCCCGTAAAGAACCGAAAGAAAGCCCGCGGCCCGATTCCCGGCGGCGGGCGTCTCTTTCGAGCCGCGGCCGCGACGGCCGGGGAACGAAGACCGGGCCGAAGACGATATCCGCTTTCCGGGCCGAGAGGAGAATGAAAGCGGCCTCGATCCCAACGCCCGGGATGAACGCCCCGGCCCGCCGGCCGAACAGGGGCCCCGGCCTGCGATCCACGACCGGGCGGCGAAGAGCGCCCGGGCCGCCTGGACATCCCCCGCGGTTCAGGAGAACGGCGTCTCGAAGGACGACTTGATTTTTTTCGCGGGGAGGGCCAGGCCGTTTTGATAGAGCGTCAAGCCGACGGCCTGCCCCGAGGCGTCCAGGGGGAAGACGATCCGGGCGTCGGCGACCTTGAGAAAGAAATCGGTTTCCGACTCGGGATAAAGCTCGACCTTGGGCTGGCCGGTCGCCATCCCCATCAACCGGCCGTCTTCCTTGGTGATCGTGATCGTGAAATCCGGGCTGAGCTCATAGACGCCGGTCAGCCGGTCGTAGAGGGCCGGATCGAGAGAGGCCTCCACCCGGGGGGCGGGAAGCGGCCGGTCCGTCCGCGCATAATCGTCGACCGGCCCGATCCGCTCGGTGAACTCCAAGCCCTCGACCGCTCCGGCTTTCCGCCGGACCCGCATCCGGCTCAACGAATCCTTGAAGAAATACTCGTCCGCCGAGAGGGGGAACAGCTCGTATTTGGCTCCGCCGGCCCGCTGGGCGAAGAGGCGGCCTCCCTCCCGGGTGATGAAACGGTCAACGCCCCTTTCGTTGACATAGACGCCGACGAGCGGCTCGAGGTCTTTTTCCTCCAAAACGACCGGCGCGGGATCGACGTAAGGATCTCCCAAGGCGAGAGCCGCCAGGCGGAAGGCGTCGGCTTCCGGATCCCGCCCGTCGCCGATCGCGTTGGTTAAAAGGATGACCGAAACGCCGTCCTCGGGGGCGAACAACATGGCCGTGATGAAGCCGTTGATTCCCCCGCCGTGCTCGATGATCCGGCGGCCGTGATACGTCGAGATGAACCAGCCGTAGCCGTACCCGGTCGTCCGGCCGTTATTGAGAATGCCGGGAGTGAAAGCCTTCTCCAGCGTTTCTCTCTTGATCAGGCGGCCGGCGAGAAGCGACTCGACCCAGACGGTCATGTCGTCGACCGAGGAGAGAAGCGCCCCGGCGGCATACGGCTGGGTCGGGCTGAGGTAGGGCGCGTTTTCGTATCCCTCGTTTCCCTTCTGGTATCCCCCGATCCGGCGGGGGATGATCCGGGTCGGGCTGTCGTAATCGGAATGCCTCATCTCCAGGGGCTCGAAGATTTCCTTCCGGACGAACTCCGCGTAGGTCATCCCCGAGACCTTCTCGATGACCGCCCCGAGGAGAACGTATCCGGAGTTGCAGTATTGCCAGCGCTCGCCCGGACTGAACTCGGCCGGCTTGTCCTTGAACAGATCCACAAGCTCCTCGAGCGACATGTCCTTCCGCCGGAGCGGCAGCCATTCCGGCAGATCGGTATAGCTGACGAGGCCCGAGGTGTGGGTCAGCAGACGCTCGAGGGTGACGGCCTTTCCGCCCGTCGGATAGCCGGGGAGAAACGCGGTGACATCGTCGTCGAGGGACAGCTTGCCCTGCTCGGCCAGCTTGAGGATTCCAACGGCCGTGAACTGCTTGGTGATCGATCCGAGGCGGAAGACCATGTCGGGAGCAATGGGGACGCCGAGCTCCATGTCGGCCAGGCCGTAGCCTTTCCGCAGGAGAATCCGGCCGTTTTTTTTGACCAGGACGGCCGCCCCGGGCTCGCCGGGCTTGTAGATCGAGGAGAGAAAGGCATCGATTCGGCCAGCCAAGGCGTCATCGGCCGCGGACGCGGCCCGCGTCACGGCCGGATTTCGGGCGAAAACGGCCGACGGGGAGAGGAAAAGCGCTGCGAACGCGGCCAAAACCGCCGCGGCGAGGCAGATCCGGATGTTCTTCATAATCGGGCTCCTTGCGTCCGATTGTAGAGGCAAAACGAGCGAGACACAAGACTCGGGATTCGCGTTTCCGCGGCCGCCGGAAGATCGATGCCGGCCTCGCCCGGGAGTGCTTGGAAACGGCTCTCCTGGCCTGGGACCGGGAACAAGGCCGGACGCCGGTCTCGGCCCGGGCCGCCTACATCCCCGGCCGCCCGGAAGTCCAGGAAATCCTGGCCTCGGTCGAGCTCCTGCTGACCACAAAGGAGGAACGGTTCCGACGGCGGCTGGAAGCCCTGGGTCCCGTGATCGAGGCGAACATCGCCGAGACCGGCTGGGCCGTCGCCCGGGCCTTTCCCCTGCTCGGGGAGGGGCCGCTCCGTGAAAGGACGGCGCGGGCTTTGGAGAAATACTCGGCGGACACCGCCCGCGAGCTCGCCGCCAATCCCTTCGGCGTCCTCTGGCGGCCGCGGATCTGGGGCGTGGGCTGGGATTTGCAGGAATTCGCCGTCCAGCGATATTTTTTGAATCAGGCGTTTCCCAAGCTCTTCGACCGCGAGGGAATCTTCCGCGTCCTTCATTTTATTTTAGGCTGCCATCCCGGCTCGAACGTCTCGTTCGTCTCGGGCGTCGGGGCCAAGTCCCTGACGATCGGCTACGGAATGAACCGGGCCGACTGGTCGTACATCCCGGGGATGAACGTTTCCGGGACGGCCCTCATCCGGCCGGATTTCCCGGAGCTCAAGGACGATTTTCCGTTTCTCTGGCAGCAGGCCGAAAACGTCATCGGCGGAGCGGCGACGTACATCTTCACCGTTCTGGCCGCGGACCGTCTGCTCAACGGTCCGGAGGAAAACAAATAGGGAGACACGGCACCTGTTTAATGTCTTGACGGCGGGCCGCGTCACGGCTTATCCTCACCGCGTCTAAGGAGGTCGAACATGCCCCGGTTTCAGCCTTTCGTGATGGAACGGATGATGTCCAAATTCGAGAAAGCGGTCGACTATAACCTCTCCGAGAGCGGCGTCCACCCGTTGACCCTGAAGGAGCTCTTCCAGGACGACCCGGAGGGAATGGCCCGTCTGATGTCGCTCGAAATGGACTACGCCCACGCCAACGGCATTCCCGAGCTGCGGCGGAACATCGCCGCTCTCTATCCCGGCGCCGGGCCGGAAAACGTCCTCGTGACCGTGGGAGCCATCGAGGCCAATTACGACATCCTCTGGAGCCTGCTTTCACCCGGCGACGAGATCGTCGTCATGCTGCCCAACTACATGCAGATCTGGGGGCTGGCCAAGAACCTGGGATTCTCCCTCAAAACCTTTTCCTTGGACGAAAAAAACGGCTGGGCGCCCGACCTCGACGGCTTGAAAAAGGCCGTGACCCGGAAGACGAAATTGATCGCCGTCTGCAATCCCAACAATCCGACCGGCTATATCCTCGATAAAAAAGAGATGGAAGCCGTCGTCGAAACGGCCCGGGGCGCGGGCGCCTGGATCCTGGCCGACGAGGTCTACGCCGGAGCCGAGCGGACGGCCGAAGAACAAACGCCCACCTTCTACGGCTTATACGACAAGGTCCTGGCCGTGGGCAGCCTGAGCAAGGCCTACGGCCTGCCGGGCCTTCGGGTCGGCTGGGCCGTCGGCCCGGCCGAAATCATCGACGAGCTTTGGGCCCGGCACGAGTACTTGACCCTAAGCGCGACGATGCTTTCCAATCACCTGGCCGCCTACGCCCTCTCCCCCGCCGTCCGGCCCCCCCTCATCAATCGGGGCCGGGGCTTCATCCGCCGGGGATATCCCGTCCTGGAGCGGTGGATGGGCGAACACGAGGGGATCCTGTCGGCCGTGCCTCCGCGGGCGGCGGCCATCGCTTTCGTGAAATATAATTTGGATATTCCCTCGACGCGATTCGTCGAGCGGCTGCGCGAGGAGAAAAAGGTTCTCATCGTG
>JAAZPG010000354.1 GCA_012797375.1 Acidobacteriota bacterium | reverse complement strand
CCTCGATCAGCCAGTCCTTGAACTTCTCCGGATCGGGAAGGCGCGGAACATCGTTCTCGCCGGCGCCCATCCGGATCTCCTCCTGGACCAGGGTCGTGAGCGTCTCGATATAATCGATCTTCTCTCGCAGCGAATCCACCCCTCCGACGGGACCGTGTCCCGGCACGGCGATGGCCGGGGGTTCAGGGCCAGAATCCTCTTCAGACTGCTTAGCAACGACTCCGGATCGCCGTCCCCCAAATAGGGGTGCCGTTTGACAAAGAGCTCGTCGCTCATGAAAACGATTCGGTCACCGGGGAGAGAGACGATCATGTCTCCCGTCGTATGCCCCCGTCCGACGGGCACGAGGACGATGTTTCTTTTCGAGCCATGAATCGTCATCGGGCCCTCGATCGTCATATCGGGAAGAGTCATTTCGATCTCGGGAAACGCATCGACCAAGGCTTTGTATTCGGACTCCCGCAACGCCAGCTCGAATCTTTCGATTCCGGACGCCCTTATGAGCCGGTCCTGAACGATTTTCAATTCGCCCGGAACCGTCTCTTTTTGGGTATCGAGATCTTTCTGGAAATGAGTTTCGATATACGCGCGGGCGTTCGCCGTACTGATGATGACGGCCCCGGGAATGAAGACCTGATTGCCGCCGATGGGATCGCTGTGAGGATCCAGGTTGAGAACCAGCGAAACAGGCCTTCCGGTCAGGAATTCGGCCTGGCGCTTCAAGTCCCGGGCGGCCGTCGGACAGATGAAGGGATCGAGGATGACGGTTCGATCCCCCAGGTCGATGTTCCCCGCCTTGCAGATGGCGAAGCCGCCCAGGTCATTATGGATCGCCGCGTAAACGCCCTCGGCCGGCTTTTCGAGCGTGAAATGCCTCGATTCCGACAAGGCGTCCCGCCCGGCGAGAGAAAAAGACAACATGAAGAATATCATTAAGATAAGAAGAAGAAACAGAATCGTTTTCGAGCCGGCGCTCATAAGGGATCGACGCCTTTCCCGCCTTGACGAAAAGATAAAACGGCGCCTGGAGGAAGTCAAGAAACGGCGAAAGCGGATTGGCTCCAGGGCCGGTCTTGGGACCGGTCACGGACGCCGGCGGACAACGGAAACGACAAAGGAAAAACCGGATCTTGCGGGAATCGCGGGAAAGGGGGCGTCCCGGCCGCTACGGTTCACGACGCCGGCCGGGGCGGCCGCTTAAACTTTGGAGATCGCCGCGGCCTGGTCCTCGTCAGCCTCTTTTTCCATCTCGATGCCGAGCAGGTTGGCGATGCCTTCGTATACCTTTTTCAAAGACTTCTTGGATTCTTGGAGTTCGGCCAGTCTGAGCCTGACTTTCTGCAGCTCGATCTCCACTTCTTCGTCCAGCTGATCGAGCTGTTTTTTGACGTCGTCCAGCGTCCGCCGATAAAGCGCCTCTTGATCTTTGGTCATGGACATGGATTTCTCCCTTTTTCGCGAATCCTCCTATTCGACCTTGAAGACGAGAGCCACCGGCATCCAGACCTTCACGGGAACACCGTTGACAAGGGCGGGATTGAATCTCCATTTCCGCACGGCCGCCTCGGCGGCCCTGTGCGTTCCACTGTCATTTTTTATTCCCTTGATGACTTCGGTATCAATGACATTCCCCGATTCGTCGATCAAGGCGTTAACGGTGACCGAGCCCTCAATTTTAAGCCTTCTGGCGATTTCAGGGTAGACCGGCATGACCCTTCTGACGACGGAGGGTTTTTGGCTGACTTCATTTAAGGGCACTAACTGGCCTCGTTGAACGGAAGGCGGAGACGGTTTGACGGCGGGGGGCTGTTTGACTCCGGCCGGCGGAGGAGTGACCGCTTGAGCCGCCGCGGGAGGAACGG
>JAAZPG010000353.1 GCA_012797375.1 Acidobacteriota bacterium | reverse complement strand
GGCTCGGGCCGCGGAAGCGGGACGTTTTGATTTTCTATCGTTCGCGGCCGCCGACGGAAGACGGATCGCTCTCTCCGATCCGGCCGTTCCGGCCGGCGGATTCCGGGACCGGGATTCTTTTTTCTCCCGGGTCCTCGAGGGAAAGCGGCTCGCCGCGACGCGGCTTCTCCCCCTGGATTCCCTCCGCCGGGAAAGCACCCGGTTCGGAGAATCCGCGGCCGGGGACATCCTCGTCCTTGTCGCGGCGGCGCCCGTCCGCGGCCCGGAAGGAAGGATCATCGGCGTCCTGGAGGGCGGACGGCGGATCAACGGCGACAACGAGATCGTCGACCGGGTCAAAGCCGCGATTTTCGATCCCGAAAAACGCGGCGGCCGGGACACGGGCGTCGTCACGATCCACCAAGGCGACATCCGGGCATCGACAACCCTCAAAAACCCCCAGGGGAGCCGGTTGAACGGAACGCGGGCGGATCCCCGCTTCCGGCAGGAGGCGCTCGAACGAAGGAAAGCTTGGGCCGGGCGGGCCGTCATTCTCGGGGAACGGTACATCAGCGCTTCCGAGCCCCTGGCCGATTACGACGGGACCGTCGTCGGAATGCTGAGCATCGGTCTTTTAGAACGGCCGTTTCTCGCTCTCCGCAACCGGGTGATCACCCAAAACGCCGCCTGGGCCGCGGCCACGGCGGCCGTTCTGCTGATCCTCCTTTCCCTCATGGCGACGCGTCTCGTCCGGCCGTTGGGAGACTTGGCCGCGGCCGCGTCCCGGATCGCCCAAGGCGACCTGAACCTGAAAGTCCCGGTCGGCGGCCGCGACGAAATCGGAGAGCTCGGCGGGGCGTTCAACCGAATGACCGCCGAGCTTCGCAAGGCCAAGGAAAATCTTCTCCAATGGACGTGGACTCTTGAAAGCCGGGTCGCCGACCGAACCCACGCCCTCCGCAACATCCAGGAATCCATGGCCCGATCGGAAAAAATGGCCTCCCTCGGGCAACTCGCCGCCGGCATCGCCCACGAAATCAACAATCCCCTGACGACCATCCTCATCAACGCCCATCTTCTGCTGGAAAAAGCTCGGCCGGACGATCCGGCCGCGGCCGCTCTCCGCCTGATCGCCGAGGAAACCGAGCGCTGCGGCCGGATCGTCAAGGGGCTTCTCGAATACTCCCGGCGGACGCCGCCCGAAAAATCCGCCCTCGACGTCAACGCCGTCGTGGAACGCACCATCGGCCTGCTTTCCGGCCAGGCCTGGGCCCGCAACGTCCGTCTCTCCCATCATTTGGACCGGACGCTCCCTCCGCTCTTTCTCGACAGAGCGAAAATCCAACAGGTGTTCTGGAACCTGATCCTCAACGCCTGCGAGGCGATGCCCTCGGGAGGAACGATCGATGTTTCCAGCCGCCGCTCGGCCGACGGCCGGTCGATCGAGGTCGTATTCGCCGATTCGGGGCCGGGAATCCCGGAGGAAAACCTCGACCGGATTTTCGACCCCTTTTTCACGACCAAATCCTCGGGAACGGGCTTGGGGCTGGCCGTCGCCGCCAGCCTCGTCGAGCAGCACGGCGGAACCATCTCCGCCCGAAACGGGGCTGGCCGCGGCGCGGTCTTTACGATACAATGGCCGCTGGCGGACACGGAAACCGGGGACAGAGGAATTGGACCATGACCGAGACAAAACGGAGAATCTTGATCATCGACGATGAACGCTCCGTTGTCCAAAGCATCGCCCTGGCCTTGGCCGGGGAAGGCGTCGAAATTGAGACCGTCCTTTCCGGAGAGGACGCGCTCATCCGGACGGCCGCCGTCCGCTACGATCTTATTATCTGCGATTTGATGATGCCCGGTCTGAGCGGCCTCGACTTGTTGAAGTCCCTCCGGACATACCGGCCCACCACCCCTGTTCTGATGATCACCGGCTATCCGACGATCAAAACGGCCCAGGAATCCTTGAAAATGGGCGCCTTCGCCTTCATCACCAAGCCGTTCACGCCGGCGGAAATCCGGAGCGCCGCGGCCCGGGCCCTCGCCCAAGCGGATTCGAAGGAATGACCGGCCGTTTCCTTCGCGCCGGGGCTTGCCCCGTTTGCCGCGGCCTCGACATTCGTCCATGGAAAAAAGGGACGTTCGATTTCTCCGGCCTCCGATCCGACCAGATTAAAATCACGGACAGCGAATACGGGAAAACGTGGGACCTTCAAGCCTGCGGCGCCTGCGGCCACATCTTCGCCGATCCGTACCCGGCGCCGGATTTCCTTGCCTCCCTTTACGGGGAAGTGGAAGATCCGCTTTATGACCAGGAGGCCGAAGGACGGACGCGGAATTTCCTGCCCATCCTGAACCGGCTGGATCTCTTCCGTCCCGGCCGCGGAGCCCTGTTCGACGTCGGCGCGGCCACGGGCATCCTGGGCGACGCCGCCCGCCGGCGCGGCTGGCGGGTCGACGGCGTGGAGCCGAGCGCCTGGGCCGTCCGGAAGGCCGCGGAAAAGTATGGCTTGACCCTCCGCCGGGGAGGATTCGAGGACATCGCCGCCGCCGGCGATTCCTTCCAGGCCGTGACCATGGTCGATTTCATCGAGCACACGCCCCGCCCGTCCGAGGCGGCCGCCATGGCCTTCTCCCTTCTGGCCCCGGGCGGCGTCCTGTGCCTCGTCACCCCTGACATTCACAGCCCGGCGGCCCGCCTGGCCGGCCGGCGCTGGTGGCACCTGCGGCCGGGCCACCTGGCTTATTTTTCCAAGAGAAGCCTCCGGGTTCTTCTTGAGGGAGCGGGATTCCGGATCGTCGAAATCCGCCGCTATGCCTGGACATTCAGCCTTCATTATCTCGTCTCCCGCTTCCGCTGGATGGATTCCTTCGCCCGAAGCCGGGCCTCTTCATTTCTCCGCAAGATCCCGATAAAATTGGCCCTCGGCGATTCGTTCGAGATATACGCCGTCAAGGATCCATTTTCGTGAACGCCTATCTGCGGGCCCTGCGCCTGGAGCGGTGGCCGAGAAGCTCGGCCATTTTCCTGGGCAGCGCCGTCTTCGTTTTCCTTCACCGGGAGGATGTCGCCGCGCTCTCTCCGGCGGAAACCATCTGGAGGCTGGCCGCGGCGTTCCTTCTGACTTGGGGCATCTCGACGGCCAATTACGTCCTCAACGAAATCGTCGACCGCCCCTTCGACGTCCACCATCCGACCAAGCGTCTCCGGCCTCTTGTCAGCGGTGAAATTAAAGCCTTTCCCTTCGCTCTCATCGGCCTTCTTCTCGTCGCCGCCTGCGGCGGGGCGGCCGTCCTCTTGTTCGACCGGACATTCACCCTCGCCCTGCTGTCCCTGCTCGCCGCCGGGATTGTTTACAACGTCCCCCCCATCCGGACCAAGGACATCCCTTTCCTCGACTCCGTCTCCGAATCGGTCAATAATCCGATTCGTTTTCTCATCGGCTGGTCGGCCCTGGCTGTTTCCGGAAAGCTTCCTCCCCTCTCCGTCCTCGTCTGCTGGTGGGCGTTCGGCAATTTTCTCATGGTCGCCAAGCGGCTGTCCGAGTTCCGTTTCCTCAAGGAGAAAGCCGGAGAATACCGGATATCCCACCGGAAATACTCGCGGACGTCGCTGGTGATCGGCATGTCCGTCAGCGCCCTGATCTGTCTTCTGGCCTTTCTTTACTTCGGCTGGATCTTCAAGCTTCAATCCTTTTATGCCATCGCTCCGTTCCTCCTCGTTTTCTTCGGCTTGATTTTCCGGAAAACGCTCCGGGAGGCGGAGATGATGGAGGAGCCGGAAAAGCTTTTCATCCATCCGAAATACGCGCTCTATGCGCTCTTTCTTGTTCTTCTGTTCGTCCTCGCGTTCTTAAAGGACGCCATCGGACAATGACATCCGCGGCCGGCCCGGGAGAGCCCCTCCTGATCGCGACGACCAACCGCGGGAAAGCCCGGGAGATCGCCGCTGCCCTGGCGATGCAAGCCGTCCGCTTCGTCGCCCTGGACGACGCGGGCATCGAAGCCGTCTGCCCCGAAACAGAGAAAACGCTCGCGGCCAACGCTCGGGCCAAAGCCGAATTCTACAGCCGCCGAAGCGGCCTCCTGACCCTGGCCGAGGATTCCGGCCTGGAAATCAAGGTCCTCGGAGGAGAACCGGGCGTCCGCTCCGCCCGGTTCTCCGGGCCGAAGGCGACGGACGCAAAGAACGTCTCCAAGGTTCTCCGCCTCCTTGCCTCCGTTCCCCGGTCCGGCCGGCGGGCCCGCTTCGTCTGCGCCATGGCTCTGGCCCGAAACGGCCGGATCGTCGCCGCGGCCCGCGGCGTCGTCCGCGGAACAATCGCCGTCGGACCCAAGGGAACCGCCGGCTTTGGATACGATCCTATTTTCTACTACCACCCCCGGGGCAAGACATTCGCAGAGCTCTCTCCCGAAGAGAAAAACGCGGTCAGCCATCGCGGCCGGGCCCTGGCCGCCATGAAGGTCCGTCTCCGTCGCTTTCTCTCGAAATAAAAAAGGCGGCCCTCCCCTTCCGGGAAGGGCCGCCGGCGGGATATTCCCGCACGCGTGGAGGGAGCGCCGGATCTTAAACGCTCAACTGGTCCTTGAATCGGAGAAAAAGCTTCTCGCCGATTCCTCGGACTTTCATCAAGTCTTCGATCTTCTTGAACGGACCGTTCATCTTGCGGAAATCGATGATCCGCTGAGCGATCGCGGCGCCGACGCCGGGGAGCTTTTGCAGCTCGTCCAGCGGCGCCGTGTTCAAATTGATCTTTCCGCCCGCGGCCTTTTCGCCGCCGGCGGCGGCCGCCTGTTGGGCCAAGGCCGGAACGACCAAGAGAGCGGCGATGATTCCCAAAACCGCCCCTTTCATCCACAAGCTCTTCATGTTGAGCCTCCTTTCGCCCTTTCTTTAGCGAGCGGCATGCCAAAACCGAAATTTTATTATCTTCATTTATTTCAACGACTTGAATCGAACCGCGGCTCCGCCCCCGGCAATTTTTGGAGACGGATGGCGATTCGGGCGTCAACGGCGGGAGACGGGACGTCAAGCCCGCGGATGGCTCTTGCGGTAGACGGCGAGCAACTGGGGCAGG
>JAAZPG010000352.1 GCA_012797375.1 Acidobacteriota bacterium | reverse complement strand
GGCCGCCGGCCTGGAGCGCGTCGGTTTCAGCGGCGGCGAGCCTTTCCTCCGTCCGGATTTCCTCAACGAAGTCTCGCGGGCGGCCGTCGAGATGGACATGCTCTTCGGGCGGTTGATGACCAACGGCGTCTGGTTCGACTCGCCCGATCATCTCCGCCGGACTCTGACCGGGCTGCGGGAAGCCGGGTTCGACGGGAAATTCGGAGTCAGCATCGACGCTTACCATGACCAGGACATCCGGGATCTGACGCTCTTTTTCGAGACCGTCTTCTCCGTCTGGGGCCGGCGGGATGGCTGTGAAATCGTCACGGTCATCCCCCCCGACGGGGCCGAGCCTCGGGAGACCTTCGAAAGACTGGCCGAACGGTTCGACGGACGGCTGATCATCGACGAGGGAATCCCCTATTCGATCGTCAACGACGCGTTCATGAATCCCCGGGAGACGGCAGACGGCCCGTTTGAGGCCCTGGCGATCGACATCATCCGGGTCCCCTATTCGGCCCCGGCCGAGGAAAACGCCTGGACCGCGGAACACTGGTTCGAAGACGACTTCTGCCGGGGACCCGGAAACGTTTTTTACGTCCATCCGGACGGGGCGGTCGCCGTCTGCTGCGGATTCGCCAATGAAAACGGCGGCTTGATCATCGGCCGCATCCCGGCCGACGGGTATCGGCAGCTTCTCCGCCGGGCCCAAGCCAGCCCCGTCGTCCGAGCTTGCTTCGACACGGGCCTGGCGACCATCCGGGAGCTTCTTGAAGCCCAGGGATCATCGTTTCCGGGCAAAACGGAAGACCGCTGCTTTTTCTGCGATTACCTGGCGAAACACGATTTTCCGATTCCGAAGCAACGGAACCGTTAGACCCGGCGGACGACGGCCGCGCCCTGGATCGCCGCCTCCATCAGCTTGAGGAGCGCCTGCCGGTCGAACGCCGCGGCGGACGGCCAAGACGCGGCGGCTAGAACATCCGGAACCGAGGGGGGAAGAAGGCGCGAGGGGACGATCAGGGGCTTGACCGGGGGGGCGGAAACGCCCTTGAGAGGGATGCGGTAAGACCGGCCGGCCCGGATCATCGACGACGACAAGCCGTTGGCCTGCTGGATCGCCCGGACGGACGTTCCATACCGCCGGGCGAGATGGCCGAGCGTCTCTCCGTCCCGGACGACATGGCGGACCGTGAAAACCGGCGACTTGATCTTTTTCGCCTGGACCAGCATCGGGTAGACGCGCCGGCCCAGCTCCTGGGCGACCGGATTGTAAAAACGGACATGATAATGGGTCCGGTGTCCGCGGGCGTAGCGGATGACGGCCGAGGACGATCCCTTTCGATAGCGGAAAACGCGGTCGAGCCAGGCCTTATCCTCGCCGATGGCGGCGGCATATCCGTAGAGGAGCTTTTGGATCCCCGTGTCGAGAAAAATCACTTCCACGTCCGTGCAGGTGAGGATGGCCCGGACCAAGGCCCAATTCCGCGGCAGATCGAGCGTCGCCGCGGTTCCGACAGGAAAACCGGAAGCCGTCCCGGTTTTGTAAAAAAATCCGAAATCGACGTCCCGGCCGGCTTGGTGCGAGGCATGGCGCTTGAGCCGGCCGCCGTCGGGATCGCCGATGTCGCCGATGACGATCGGGGGCGTGCCGGGAAAGGCTTCGTGGACCTTGGCCACGACCGCCCGCACCGCCTCCACGGTTTCCGCCGTCGCCCAACACTCGGCCCGCGGAAGGAATTCCCAGCGCGGATCGGCCGGCAGGGAAACGCTGTTGATAACCACGGCGCTGTCCGGCGTGCCGAGCGAAAGCGAGCCCAGGGAACCGGGATTTTCCTCAACGCGCCGCCGCAGAGCGTCGTCGTCCAGATCGAGAAGCGAGGCGGGCGAGGCCAGGGCGGAGAAGAAGGACGCGGGAGCCAGGCCTCCGGAGACCGGCGCCGGGGCGGCCGCCAGGGCCGCCTGGAAAGCCCAGCCCGCGAATAATCCAAGAAAAAACATGATCCGGCTTTACTCCGCTCATTCTACTCATCCCCCCCCTCGAGTCAAGCAAAATCGCGGATCCCCACCCTTGACAATATCAATTTATCTTGATATATTGAAAAGCATGAAAGACGGGAAGACGTCCGATTCGCTGCGGAGCCTCAAGGCTTTGGCCGACGAAACCCGTCTGCGCTTGTTTCAGCTCGGCCGGTCGTTCGAGCTGAACGTCAACGAAATCGTCGAAACCCTGGGGATGGGCCAATCCCGCGTCTCCCGCCACCTGAAGATCCTGGCCGAGGCCGGCCTCCTGACGTCCCGCCGGGACGGAATGTGGACGTTTTACCGGACCGCGGCCGACGGCCCGGCCGCCCGGTTCGCCGCGGCGATCGGCGAAAAGGATCGGGGTATTTTCGCCCGGGACCTCGCCCGGGCCCGTAAAATTTTAGAGGATCGGAACCGGGAATCGCGGCGTTTTTTCGACGCGATCGCCGGGGATTGGGGGAAGATGAAGCGCGCCCTGATCGGGGACGCGGCCTTGGATCCCCTGCTCCTCCGGCATGTCCCGCGCGGCGAGGTCGCCGCCGATCTGGGATGCGGCAGCGGCGATCTCTTCGCCGTCCTGCGCCGGAAAGCCGGCCGGGTGATCGGGGTCGACCGGTCGCCGCGCATGCTGGAGGAAGCCCGCCGGCGCCACCTGTCCGACAGCCGCCGGGGGATCCTGGAGCTTCGGATGGGCGAGCTGGAGAGCCTGCCCCTCCGCGACGGCGAAGTCGATTGCGCCCTGATGTGCCTGGCCCTCCATCATCTTCCAGATCCCGGCCGGGGCCTCGCCGAAGCCGCCCGGATCTTGAAGCCGGGGGGGACGCTCGTCGTCGTCGAGTGGAGCGCCCACCAGGACGAAACGCTCCGCACCCGCTTTCAAGACCGCTGGCTCGGCTTCGAACCTCAGACTCTCGAGGATTGGCTGACCGGATCCGGTCTGTCCGTCCGGACGAAAACAACCCTCTCCCTTCCCACGGGCTTGAAAATCCTTCTTTTCCGGGGTCGCAAATGACCCCGGCTTCACCGCTCAAGGAGAATGCCATGAACACCGAGAAAAAAACCGTTCTTCCCCTGGACCGGTCGCTTCCCTATAAAGTGGCCGACCTGTCCCTGGCCGGCTGGGGCCGGAAGGAAATCCGCCTGGCCGAGGCGGAAATGCCCGGACTGATGGCCGTCCGGGAGAAATACGGAAGCCAAAAGCCGCTCCGGAACATGAAGGTCATGGGCAGTCTTCACATGACCGTCCAAACCGCCATGCTGATCGAGACCCTCCGGGAGCTGGGGGCGGACCTTCGCTGGGCGTCATGCAACATTTTTTCGACCCAGGATCACGCCGCGGCGGCCGTGGCCGAGGCCGGATCGGCGGCCGTCTTCGCTTGGAAAGGCGAATCCCTGGAGGAGTACTGGTGGTGCACGGAACAATCCCTGACCTGGCCCGACGGCTCCGGTCCGGACCTCATCGTCGACGACGGAGGCGACGCGACGCTGTTCGTCCACTGGGGGGTCAAGGTCGAAAAGGATTCCTCCCTGCTTGACCGGACGTACGACAACCGGGAACTCCGGATCGTCATCGACCGGCTGAAAGAGTCCGTCCGCCGCTCCCCCGGGCGTTGGACGGCCGCGGCCGCCCGGATCCGAGGCGTCTCGGAGGAAACGACGACCGGCGTCCACCGCCTCTATCAAATGCAAGCCGAGGGGTCCCTGCTCTCCCCCGCGATCAACGTCAACGACTCCGTGACCAAGTCCAAGTTCGACAACCTCTACGGCTGCCGCGAATCTCTGGCCGACGGGATCAAGCGGGCCACCGGGATCATGGTCGCGGGCAAGAAAGTCGTCGTCTGCGGCTATGGAGACGTCGGCAAAGGCTGCGTCCAATCCATGCGCGGCTTCGGGGCCCAGGTCATCGTCACCGAAATCGACCCGATCTGCGCCTTGCAGGCGGCCATGGAAGGCTACCCGGTCGTCCCCCTCGACGACGTGGTCTCCGAGGGGGACATCTTCATCACCGCGACCGGCTGCTGCGACGTCCTCACCGGAGCTCACATGGAGAGGATGAAGGACGAGGCGATCGTCTGCAACATCGGCCATTTCGACAGCGAAATCGACATGCATTACCTGGAAAACACGCCCGGCTGCGTCCGGGAGAACATCAAGCCCCAGGTGGACCGCTGGACGTTGAAATCGGGGCGGTCGATCATCGTCCTGGCCGAGGGCCGGTTGGTCAATCTCGGCTGCGCCCAGGGGCATCCCAGCTTCGTCATGAGCAACAGCTTCACCAACCAATGCCTGGCCCAGATCTGGCTGGCCGGGGAAAAGCCGGCTTTGGGCGTTCACACGCTGCCCAAGAAACTGGACGAAGAGGTCGCCCGCCTCCACCTCGGGAGGATAGGCGCGCGGCTGACGAAGCTGACGGAAAAGCAAGCGGGATACTTGGGGATTCCGGTCGACGGGCCGTTCAAGCCCGATCATTACCGGTATTGAGGCAACGGGGCCGCCTCCTCAAAGGGAGGACGCTTCCCTATTCGGATTCGGAAAAAAGATCGGTTTCCTCCAACAAGGCCCGGGCCGCCTCCAAATCCTCATCTTTAACCATGATCCGAACCTCGCCCAGTCCGTCCGTCGTAAAAGGATAGACGGTGAGAACGTTGCGGCCTTGGAAAACGCAATCGATCCCGTTGCTTTCCAGAAAAGCCTTGATGATGTCGGCCTCGGTCAGTCCCCAAACCCGGCGGACTTCGATCAGCTTCGTCTCCTCTGCGCTCATGGGGCGGTCCTTTCGTTTCCGGCCATTCTCTCCCGCATTATCGCACATTAATCCCCGCGGCGCAGCCCCGCCCGCTGAATTCCATTAGATGTCGCTGAAGGATCAACCCCCCATCGAGCCGAGACGAAGGTCCTTCCCCGCGGAAACGCGTTAATCGGGATCGTTCACTCGAGGCGATACAACCCCGCCCCCGGGGGAAGCGGCCCCGGCTCTTCGAATCCATTGCGCTTGTCCACCCTTTCGTGGTAGTTTTTGGGGGACTTCGTCCCCCGTTTAAGGAGAACGAAATGAAAAAATCCAAAGGCTCCGATCCTCAATTGACGGCCGGGCCGCTCGATCTTCCCGGATTGGCCGACTACCAAGAGGGCGCGATCGTCTCCCGGACGATCATCGACAAGGACGCCGGGACGGTCACCCTCTTCGCCTTCGACAAGGGCCAAAAGCTCAGCCCTCACTCGGCTCCCTTCGACGCCTTCGTTCAGATCATCGAAGGCCGGGCCCTCGTCATCATAGATAAGGAAGAATATCCGCTCTCCGCCCCGGCGGCCATCCTCATGCCGGCGGACATCCCCCACGCCGTCCAGGCTCTCGAGCGGTTCAAGATGCTCCTGACGATGGTCAAGTCGTAGCCTCGCGTCTCGGAAAAAACACGCCGGATCCCCCCTCATCGTGACGCGGCGCCGCCGGGGGAGTTTGAGGGGGGCGGCACGGCTCTCCTCAGGGGTTCAGCGAAGCGCCGAAGGGGGAGCTTGACTCCCCCTTGGAAGTGTCCCGTCTCCTCGGAAATCACGGAAAAGATTCTAATGAGACGGGACACTTGGGAGGCCGAGTGTTTTGGCCAGCCTCTCCGTCATCTCAGCCGCCCGGTCGAACGCGGCCGCGACGTAATCGTCGACGCTCTTTAGGGCTTCAGCCTTGTTGACCGCGTATTGGGCGGAGAGGGCGGCTTCGAACGCGCTCCGGCCGTCAAGGAAAGAGCGCTCGAGAATCTCGATTCCCTTCCGCACGGCCTCGATCTTGGCCCCGTAATCAGCCTCCACGGCTTTTTCCACGGCGAGGACGCGGGTATTGAGGAGCATCCCTCGAGCCGCCTTGAACCCGGCCTCCTCGAAATGCTGCCGGTAGAAGGCCTCGTCGTCATGCGTTTGGGGACCCAGGCCGAAGCCGGCCGGGAGGGCTCCGCCGGCGCCGTACAAGGGGAGGAAGACCGTCGTATCCGGTTTTCCCAGCGTCAGCCAAAGGGAAGCCGCGAGCGGTCCCGGGCGGGAGGCGTCGAGGGAGGCGATCAGGCTCGTGACCGTCGTCGCCGTGCAGATCGTCCGAAATTTCGCGCGGTTCGGGGAACCGGTCTTGTATCCATCCGTGGCGTCGTAAGGCGTGCCTTCGTGGTGATCGCGGAGAATCGCCATCAGCCGCTCGACGGTGACTTTTTCCGCCGGCTTCACGGAAAACGGATAATTCTCGCCGATGGGCCATTCCCGGCCGGTCAGCAGCTCAAGCCCCCGCCAGTGGCGAAGGGTATTGTGGTCGGCCAGAAGGTCGGTCGAGGGACGGGTGTAGGCTTTTTTAAAATCAAACGGCCCGTCCTTCTCCGGATCGTACCAGCCGCGGGCTTCGGCATAAGACACAAGATCGGCGGAGCCCTGGAAGCGGACGGAATCGCCCAAGTCCACCCGGCGGATCGTCATGTGGTTGGGAAGGATCGCGACCTCGTCGTCGGGAACCCGCTGGGCGACCCAGCGGCGTCCCCGGACGGCGGCCAACAGCCAGGCCTCGTTCCCGTCGGCGACGGCATAGGTGCGACCGGAATCCCGGTAGCCGAATTGTTCGATAAGCGCGCCGGCCAGGGCCACCGCTTCCCGAGCCGTCCGGGCCTTTTCGGCGACGATCCTCCGCAGCATGTAACCGATGCCGCCGTCGGTCAGATCGCTCTCCGTCTCCCGGGTCGGACAGCTGTCCGAAACGAGGACGACTCCATGCGCGTTGACGAAGCTGTCGGAGTATTCCTGGGGGGCCACCTCGATCCAGAGGAATCCCGCCGTCCGGCCGTCCGTCCGGTAATGGGCTCCCCGGCCGAGGGCGACATTCCTCTCCCGGCCGTAATCGCCCGGCGGAATCCGGCGGACATTGACGATATTGTCGCCCCAATCGTCCTCGTTATGGGCCAGGAGGACCGACCCGTCGGCCGAAGCGGCCTTCCCGACAACAATCGTGTAACAATCGAAATTCCGGCCATCGCGGGTCGCGGCGGACAAAGCCGGGGAAAGAAGAGCGGCGGCCAGGATCAGGGCGTTCAGCCGGCGTGCGTTCATCACGGTCCTCCGGGAAACAGCGGTTTTTTTCAAACGTTCCGGTCGCGGCCTATCTTATGACGCCCCGGGCCGTATTTCAAGCCGCCCGGAGTTGCGATCACGATCGCGGATTTGGGGATCAAGGACGATCCCGGCTCCCAAGAGAGGCGGCCGACTCGATCGCTTTTAATGGAAAAGACGAGTCCTTCGGCCGGCCCCCCGCGCCTCTAACGGCTGAAGCGCAGATAAATCGTCGGGCCTTGTCCGTCGATCTGGAGATTCCAGCCCGCGGCCCGGGCCCGATCCTGCCAGATCGCCTCGAAGATGCCCATGTAATCCCCCAAGGCGATTTGCTCCCGGAGATGGGATGTCTGCATGTAAAGCGCGAAGAATTGATGATCGTCGAACCGGACGACCGCTTCGCGATCGGTCAGCTTTTCCAGAACGACCTTGTTTCCCTGCATCCTCGCCTGCTCCCAGCAGAGGTAAAGGATAAAAGCCCGGGATGCGGGAAAATAGGGAATCCAGGACGTCGCCGCCTGGACGTATTCCGCCCCGTCCCGGAGAAATCCCAAGGCGTATTCCGTCCCCTTGAGGCGGGTCATCTCGGTGAACAGCCCGACGATCTTCGTCCAATAGATTTCCTGCCGCATCCAGTTCTTCCGTTCCTCGGACAGGTCGGGGAACGAGGAGGCGTCGGCCGGAAGGGACACGACTTGATCCAGCCGGAGGAAAACGCCCTCGACGAATCGGTAATACCAGCGGCCCCCTTCGACGGTGAAACAAAAGACATACGTCCAGGGAGCTCGGCGCTTTTTCCCCACCTCGATGATGAACGAAACGAGATTGTCTTGACGGACGACCTTTGGAGTGGCCCGCCATTCCGACCAATCTTCGTCCTTGGTCCAATCCAGCAGATTCGTCAGCCGCGATTCCCGGGTCCGGGGATCATCCGGATGAATCCAGTCGACCGTCAGGGTTCCCGACCTGAGCAGCTGAAGGAATTCCTTCCAAATATCCATATCGGAGGCCGGCGGAGCGGCGGCGGCCCAAGAAACGGCCATCACCGTCAACAGAAACGCGGCTGTGAATTCCCTTTTCATCCTGTCCCTCCCATTCTTTTTTCCGCCGGCTCCGGCCCGGCGGCCGGCCCTTTTATTATTATACTTAAAAACAAAGGAAAAACACTCCTCATCTGGTCGGAGCCCCCTTCTTCCCGTCTTCCCGCTCCGCCGAGACCGCCCAGGCCGGATAAGGCGCGCCGCTTCCCCGGACCGCGTGCCAGAGGATACGGTTGAGGATGTTCTCCGGACAGGCATCGAACCGGGCCGAGTTCTCGGCGTTTCTGCGGAGGAGAACGTCGCCGATCGTCCGCGGATCCGGATTCATCTCGTCCTTTTGCTCATCCTCTCTTTCCGCTTATTTCATTCCCGAAAAAGAATGGTCTTTGTTTTTTCCTTGCTTGCCCGCGGGCGGTTCTCCGGGCCGCTCCGTCCGGACATACAGCACGCCGAGCCGGCGGATGAGAGCTTGAAATTCCTCCGCGGGGAGATCGCTCGCGATCTCGGCCGCCACGGGCTTGCCGAAAAACAGCTTTCCGTTCATCTCCTCGATGAGGCCGGTGATCCGGACAAAGGCCGAGGCTGGAGCGTCCTTCACGACCGTCGTCATCTTGCCGTCGTGGAAAATGACGGCCTCGACGGAGGGCATCCGGGAGACTTTTTTGGCGAAGTCCGCCAGCAGCCGCTTTTTCCTGTTCCGAATTCCCCGGTAAAGGAAAACGCCGATAACGGCCGGGGCGATCAGGCTTCCCCAATTGAAGCTCGTGAAAAGGAGGAGGACCGCTAAAACGACGACCCCGGCGACGATCCAAACGCCCTTGGCTCCCAGCGGCACGGAGCTTATCATCCGGTCAAACCAGGCCTGCAAGCGTTCAATCGGCCGAAGGTCCGTCCGGCTTCCCGATTCCAGGTCGAGTTTGAACCGCTTCAGATCGGAGGCCAAGGTCTCGGCGTCCGGATAGCGGTCTTCCGGCCGTTTCCGGAGGCAGCGGGAGACGATGCGGTGGACCTGCGGCGGAAGATTGCGGCGGACGACCGTCACCGGCCGGGCTTCCTCGTAGGCGATGGCGTGCATCGTGTCCAGCGGCGTTTCGCCCTTGAACGGGAGCTCGCCCGTGACCATTTCATAGAGAACGACGCCGAGAGAAAACAAGTCGCTCCGGACGTCGAGGTCCCGCCCCCGGGCCTGCTCCGGGCTCATGTAGGGGACCGTTCCCATCACCAGGCCGGGCAAGGTCCGGCCGGCGTCCTTGGTCAAGGTCCGGAGAGGATCGGACGGCGGAGCGGATGCGGCCGGAGCCGGTTCCATCAGCTTGGCCAGCCCGAAGTCAAGCAGCTTAGCCCGGCCGTCGCGCGTGACCATGATGTTGTCCGACTTGATGTCCCGGTGAAGGATCCCGGCCTCGTGGGCCTTTTCCAGTCCTTCGACCACCTGGAAGGCGATCTCGACGGAGCTCAAGAGATCCAACTCCCGATCGGCGATCAGCCGGCCGACGGACCGGCCGTCGATGTACTCCATGACGATGAACAGACAACCGTCGACCTCGTCAATGTCATAGACTTGAGCGATGGCCGGATGACTGAGGGCGGCCGCGGCCCGGGCTTCTTGGACGAACCGGTTCCGCCGTTCGGCGCTGGCGACCAGGGCGGGACTCAGGAGCTTGATCGCCACCGGACGATTGAGCCGGGTGTCCCGGCCGCGGTAAACGACGCCCATGCCCCCCTGGCCGATGAACGCCTCGATGCGGTAATGCTTGAGGTCTGTTCCGGTTAAGTCTGTCGAGCCGGAAATATCCTTCACGCACAGCATCATATGTTCGGGCGGACGGCAAGTCAACCGGCGGAACGAGTCCCGGTGATGAGCTCGTTCTTTCGAGAAGCTCCGCCTGAATCGGCCGGGCTGATCGGCTGCCATCCAACCGCGCTCCGGCTTCCAAGAACCGTTCCGGAAGGCCGGACGCGGGAGCCTCCCCCCTTGGATTTCCGCCTTGGAACGGAGCGGGTTCAGCTCCTTTCCGAGGGAGAGGAGTCCCCGTCTGACGAGAAAATTTCCTCCCGCCGCCGTGCCTCGCGAGGCGCCGGCCAGGATCGCCGCCTCTGTCGGGCCGGCTTCGAAAAAGCCGCCGGAAACCGGCTCCGAAGAGCCGGGCTCCGGCGGAAACGAGATCCGCGGAACGGCGGGCCGCTATTTCTTGATGGGGTAGGGCGGAATCCCGGGCAGCGTGACTTCCTTGGTCTTGAGCTCCTCGAGAATAACCTCGACGGCTTTGTTCAGCTGGTCGTCGATCCCGGCGTATTCGCGGGCCGGGTCATTGTCGACGACAATGTCGGGCTCCACGCCGACGCCCTCGATGATCCACTTGCCCTCCATATTATAAGGGGCGAATTCCGGCCTGTTCAGGACGCCGCCGTCCAAGATCGGCAGGGTCCCCCGGATTCCGACGACGCCGCCCCAGGAACGCTTTCCGATCAGCTTGCCCATGCCCGCTTTTTTGAACCGGTAGGGGAAGATGTCGCCGTCGGAGGCGCTGAATTCGTTCAAAAGGCAGACTTTGGGTCCGACCAGGACGTCGCCGGGATCAGGCCGGGCGATCGTGTCGCGGCCCATTTCGATCATCGCCATTTCCCGCCGCAGCCGTTCGAAAACCAGAGGGGAAACGAAGCCTCCGCCGTTGCCGCGGACATCGATGATCAAAGCTTTCTTGCGAAGCTGGGGATAGTAATACTTGACGAATTCGTTCAATCCGTCCAGCCCCATGTTCGGGATGTGGACGTAGCCGACCTTGCCGCCGGTCGCCTTGTCGACCTTGGCGATGTTCTCCCGGACCCAGGTGTAATAGACAAGCTTCTGCTCGTCGGCGACGGGTACCACAACCACCCGGCGGCCGCCCTTGTCCTCCGGTTTCCCGTTGACTGTGAGGGTGACTTGCCTGCCGACGGTGTTCAGAAGGGAGGCGTAGATGTCGGTCATCTCCTTGGTCGGCCGCCCGTCGACCGCCAGGATGTAATCCCCGTCCTTGACGTCGACGCCGGGCTCGGTCAGCGGAGAGCGGAGCGAGCGGTCCCAGTTCTCCCCTCGCAGGATCTTGTCGACCCGGAAATATCCCGAGGCGTCCTTGACGAGAACCGCGCCCAGCTGGCCGACCTTGACCTTGGGCAGATCGGGCATCTCGCCGCCGCCGACGTAGGTATGGCCGGCGCTGAGCTCGCCGATGAGCTCGCCGATGACATAGGTCAGGTCGGCCCGGCAGCCGGCCGCCTGGGCCAAGGGCAGGTATTTCTCTCTCAGGGCATCCCAATCTTGCCCGTGCATATTGGGGGCATAAAAGAAGTACTTCATCTGGCGCCAGCTCTCCAGGAAAATGTGCTCCCATTCCGCCTTGAGGTCGAGGGCCATGTCCATGCCGGAGAGATCCAGTCGGTCCTCGATTTTGACCGGCCCCTGGGGCAGGTCGATGATGGCGTAAGACCGGCCCTGGGAGACAAGCATCTTCTTCTGGTCGGCCGAGATCTCATAACCGTCGATCTGGCCCAGGTCGCTTTCCTTGCGGTCGGAGAGGCTGTAGGATTTG
>JAAZPG010000351.1 GCA_012797375.1 Acidobacteriota bacterium | reverse complement strand
TCCGCCCACTCCCGGGGGGCGTCGCCCGCCCGCGTTCCGGCGGAATCTTTGCGGCCGACGAGATAAAACGCCCCGGCCGCAAGTTCCGCCTCGTCGAGAAGGACGCGGACGTTCCCCCGGCGGAGCGTTTCGACGTTTTTCTCCAGGTCCCCGAAATATTCGTGGTTCCCGGTACAGGCGAAAACGCCGTATGGCGGAGCGAGTCCGGCGAAAGCGGCCGCGATCTTCTCCCGGTCGGCGGCCGGAGTATCCTCTCCGACGATATCGCCGGGGAGCAGGACCAAGTCCGGCCGGAGAGCCTTGATTTTATTGAGGGTTCGGTCGAGGAACCGCGTCCTCAGAACCGGGCTGAGGTGGAAATCGGAGGCGACGGCGATCCTCAGCTCCCGGATCCCGCCGGCCGGCTTGGCGATCTCGACCGTCTCCATCCGGAGGCGCGGGCGGGCGGCGTTCCAAGCCCCCAGAAGGCAGAGGACGGCCGCCGCCCCGAGAATGTACCGGAAGGCGATTCCTCCGCCGGCCGCGGCGTCCGCCCGCACCCCCGGGGGGAAGAAGAAAAGGCGCTTGTCGGCCAGGCGGAGGAGGTCATAAGCCAAGGTGAGCCACAGGGTGACGTTCCAAAGGGCCAGGTAGAGATAGCCGAAGCCGATGACCGCTCCGGCCGCCGGCCCGGGATGTCGTCCGAAAAGGAACCGGCCGCCGATGAAGAGCAGGGCCCACGCCAGGGCGAACAGGAAAAGACCGAAGCGGAGAGGCCCGGCCGGCGGCAAAGCCCGGAGAAGGCGCTTGAACAAATAGACGTGGGAAAAACCGTACACGGACAGGACGAGGACGAGGAAGAGGATAAATCCAAAATCGCGCATCGTCTCGGCCGTGGAAAGGGATTACTATACCTGAACGGCCGGGGCCTGCCAAGCGCCAAAGCCGGCCCGAAGGATGGGGAACCCGTTTCCCTCGTTCCGGGATCTCCCCGAAGCCCGGGCGGGCCGTCTCCCCCCTCCGCCTGGACCGGGACAGCGTCCTCGGGGGCTTGCGGATTCAGGCCTCCGCGTTTAAAATGTTTTTTTATAAGATTTCCCAGGAGGTCTCCCATGAAGACGAAAAAAACCATCGCCCTCGCCGGCCTCGTCGCCCTGCTGGCTGGATCCGCCTTCGCCGGCGTGACCCGGTCGCAAAAAGCCGCTATCGCCTTCAAGGGCTTCGGCAGCCTGTCCACGACCATGACTGAAACCCTGGCCGGAAGCCGGAAGCTGACCGACAGCGACGCCTCATTCGAGGGCAAGGGCTTGCTGGGAGGCTTGGCCGGGAAGGCCATGATGCCTTCGGGCCACACCGGAGAATTCATCGACCTGGCGGCGATGACGACCGCCCAAATCGATCACAAGAGGAAGACGTATACCGTTACGCCCATAGAGAAATGGGCCGAAATCCGCAAGGAGATGGAGAGCGCCGGCAAGCCGGACGAGACGGCCGAGGAACAGGCGAAATCGCCCATCCGGATCATCAAGACCGATTTCCGGGTCACCGATACCGGGGAAACCCGCACGATCAACGGTTTCGACTGC
>JAAZPG010000350.1 GCA_012797375.1 Acidobacteriota bacterium | reverse complement strand
ACCAGGACGGAATCCGGGCTGATTTCGGCGTACCCGCCGTCGATTTCGAACCGCTCCTCATAAGCGCCTTGACGGTAAGACAGCGTGCCCCGCCCCAGGGCGACGACAAGGGGCCGATGGAGGGGAAAGACGCCGATCAGGCCGTCGATGGTCGGAATCTGGGCCTCGTCGGCCTGCGTCTCAACCAAGAGCGCTCCCGAAGTGACGACCCGGAGGCGAAAGCGGTCCGGCGCTTTATCGCTCACGCGTTTTTCAGCTCCTCGGCCCGGCGGACGACGTCATCGATCCCCCCGACCATGTAAAAAGCTTGCTCGGGCTTGTCGTCGTGGAGGCCCTCGACGATCTCGCGGAAGCCGCGGACGGTCTCGTCGATCGTCACATATTTGCCTTCCCGGCCGGTGTATTCCTCGGCGACATGGAAGGGCTGCGAGAGGAACCTCTGGATCTTGCGGGCCCGGGCGACGATCAGCTTGTCCTCGTCGGACAGCTCCTCGATCCCGAGGATGGCGATAATGTCCTGAAGGTCCTTGTAGCGCTGGAGGATCTCCTTGACCCTCCGGGCGACCCGGTAATGCTCGTCGCCGACGACGCGGGGATCGAGGATCCGACTGGTCGAGGCCAGGGGATCGACCGCCGGGTAGATCCCCATCTGGGTCAAGGCCCGGCTCAAACTGGTCGAGGCGTCGAGGTGGGAGAACGTCGTGGCCGGGGCCGGATCGGTGAAATCGTCGGCCGGGACATAGATCGCTTGGACCGAGGTGATCGATCCTTTCTTCGTCGAAGTGATCCGTTCCTGCAGCTCGCCCAGCTCGGTGGCCAGGTTCGGCTGGTAGCCGACGGCCGAGGGCATCCGTCCGAGCAGGGCCGAGACCTCCGCTCCGGCCTGGGTGAAGCGGAAGATGTTGTCGATGAAGAGGAGGATGTCCTGGTTCATCTCATCGCGAAAATACTCGGCTACCGAGAGGGCCGTCAGGCCGACCCGGAGCCGGGCGCCCGGCGGCTCGGTCATCTGCCCGTAGATCAGGGCGGCCTTGTCGATGACCTTGCTTTCCTTCATTTCCAGCCACAGATCGTTGCCCTCGCGCGTCCTCTCCCCGACTCCGGCGAAAACCGAAAAGCCGCCGTGCTTCATGGCCACGTTTTGGATGAGCTCCATGATGATGACGGTCTTGCCGACGCCCGCTCCGCCGAACAGGCCGATCTTGCCGCCCTTAAGGAACGGCTGGATGAGGTCGATGACCTTGATCCCCGTCTCGAACATCTCCAAGTGGGTGTTTTGGTCGTCCAGGGTGGGGGGTTGGCGGTGGATGGGGTACCGGAGGGACGTCTCGATCGGGCCGAGGCGGTCGACCGGCTCGCCGATGACGTTCATGACCCGGCCCAGGACTTCGGGCCCGACAGGGACCGTGATCGGGCCGCCCGTGTCGACCGCTTTCATCCCCCGGGCCAGGCCTTCGGTCGGGTGCATGGCCACGCAGCGGACGGTGTCCTCGCCGATGTGCTGTTCGACCTCGACGACGATGTCGACCGGCGAGGGCGAATCGAACCCCTCGCTCGTGATCCGGATGGCGGAATAAATTTCAGGAACGGTCTGGCCCTTGAACAAAATATCCACGACGGGACCGATGACTTGGACGACGACGCCGGCGCGGGGCGCGGGTGCGGGTTGATTCATGGCGTTCTCCGTTGGATTCAGGACTTGAGCGCCTCCACGGCGGTCATGATTTCGAGAAGCTCTTTGGTGATGCCCGCCTGGCGGGCTTTATTCAGGTTGAGGGTCAGGACCTCGATCAGCTCCTCGGCGTTGTTGGACGCGGCGTCCATGGCCATCATCCGGGCAGCCTGCTCGGCCGCCTGGGACTCGGCGTAGGCATGGACGATTTGGGATTCGACGTATCGGGGCCAGTAGGCGGCGATGAGCGGAGATGGAAGAGGCTCCCAATCCGGGACGACGGCCCCGCCCTCCTCTCCGCCCCCGGAATCAACGGGCAGGATCCGGACGATGGCGAGCCGCGGGGCGAGAACGGACTTGAATTCGTTGTAGGCCGCGTAGACGGCGTCCGTTTCCAGGAAGAGGAATTTTTCCATCAACCCGGCGGCCAAAGACCTCAGCTCCCCCGCTCCGATCCGATCCGTATGCTCGGCATAAGCCCGGTCGATGGGATAGGGGAGGCGCTTGAAAAACTGGGCCGCTTTCCGTCCGATCAGCTCGAGCCGGACACGGGCTTCCGGCTCCTTGCTTTTGAGGAATTCGAGGGTTTTCGCCAAAAGATTGGAGTTGAAGGCGCCGCACAGCCCCTTGTCCGAAGTCATGACGAGGACGTCGATCGTCCGTTCCTCCCGGACGTCCAGGAACGGGTGGGCGTCCGGCCCGGCCCAGCCCGCCAGCCGCCCGACGGAATCAGGGAAGGAGTGCCAAAGCGGCCGGCCTTCAGCGATTGTCCGGGAGGCTTTCTTGTACTTGGCCGTGGCGACCGTCTTCATCGCCTTCGTAACCTGCTGGGAGTTGCGGACGCTCCGGATGCGCCGCCGCAGGTCGATCAGGTTGGCCATCAGGCGGCCTCCTCGCGGAAGCGCCGGCCGAATTCCTCCAAGGCGGCGGCGATCGCCTCGTCCAAGTGCTTGTCGAGGGCCTTTTTATCGGCGATCCCGGCGAAAATCTCCGGGTGCTCCCGCTCGATGAAGGCATAGAGCTTCTTTTCATAATCGCGGATCTTGCCGACGGGGATCTCGTCCAAGTACCCGCGGTTGCCGGCATAAAGGATGACCACCTGCTTTTCGATCGGGAGGGGCTCGAACTGGCTCTGCTTGAGAATTTCCGTCAGCCGGATCCCCCGATCGAGCTGGGCCTCGGAAATGCGGTCGAGCTCCGTGCCGAACTGGGCGAACGAGAGGAGCTCGCGGTATTGCTGGAGATCGCCGCGGAGCTTGCCGGCGACCTGTTTCATGGCCTTGGTCTGGGCGTGGCCCCCGACCCGGGAGACCGAGATGCCGACGTTGATCCCGGGCCGGATGCCGGAATTGAAAAGCTCGGCCTCGAGGTAGATCTGGCCGTCGGTGATCGAGATCACGTTGGTCGGGATGTAGCCGGAGACGTCGCCCGCCTGGGTTTCGATGATCGGAAGGGCGGTCAGCGACCCGCCGCCGAGATCGTCATTCAACTTGGCCGCCCGCTCGAGCAGCCGCGAATGGAGATAGAACACGTCGCCGGGATAGGCCTCGCGTCCGGGCGGCCGGCGGAGGAGAAGGGAGATCTCGCGGTAAGCCGCGGCGTGCTTGGACAGGTCGTCATAGACGCAGAGGGCGTGGCGGCCGTTGTCCCGGAACCACTCGCCGACGGCGCATCCGCTGTAGGGAGCGAGGTATTGGAGAGGCGACGGATCGGAGGCGGCGGCCACGACGACCACGGAATATTCCATCGCTCCGTGATCCTCCAGGGTTTTGATGAAGTGGGCGACCGTGGAATTCTTCTGGCCGACGGCGACATAGACGCAGATGACGCCGGTGTCCTTCTGGTTGAGAATCGTGTCCAGGACGATGGCCGACTTTCCGGTCTGGCGGTCGCCGATGATCAGCTCGCGCTGGCCGCGGCCGATCGGGATCATGGAGTCGATCGCCTTGATCCCGGTCTGGAGCGGCTCCCGAACCGGGAGCCGGTCGACCACGCCCGGAGCAAGGCGTTCGACGGGCATGAAGACGTCGCTTTTGATCGGCCCCTTGCCGTCAAGCGGCCGGCCGAGAGGGTCGATGACCCGGCCGATCAGGGGCGGGCCGGCGGGCACGGAGATGATCCGGTGGGTCCGCCGGACGAGGTCGCCCTCGACGATCATGGAGCTTTCGCTGAGGAGGACGACGCCGACGCTGTCCTCCTCGAGGTT
>JAAZPG010000349.1 GCA_012797375.1 Acidobacteriota bacterium | reverse complement strand
CGATGCCGGAACCGCCGGCGGCCCCGCCCGCCGCTCCCGAGCCGCCCGCCCCGGCTCCCTCCGTCCCGCCGCCGTCCAAACCCGGTTTGAAAGAGATCGTGAAGCTGAAGCTCTCCCGGGCGATCCGGCCGTTCGCCCCGGTCATCCGTCTCTTGGGGCTCCCGCTGCACGAGGAAATCCTGGCTTCCTGGGCGGAGATCGGCCGGATCAGCCGCCGGCAGGATGAGCTCTCCGATCGCCTGGATCGGGCGCTGGAAAAGATCGATCGGCGCTTCAGCGATTCCGCGGCCGATTTGGACCGCCTCCGCGACTGGCTCGACGTCCGCTTGGTCGACCTGGACCGGAGCATGGAATACATCAAGCTTCTTCACAATTTGGATCACAACCTCGTCGTCGAGCTGACCAAGCTCCGGATCGAGTTCGAGACCCTGAAGAGCCGGGCCCGGATCCTGGAGAAGGACCTGGAGGCCCAGACCCGTCGGGAACGGGTCCTGGAGAAGCGGCTGGGTTCATGAACGTCGCCTTCGTCGTTCAGCGCTACGGCCTCGAGATCAACGGCGGGGCCGAACTCCACTGCCGCTGGGTCGCCGAGCACATGTCCCGGCACTGGAACGTCGAGGTCCTGACCACCCGGGCTCACGACTACGTCACCTGGGCCGATCACTACCCGGAGGGGGAGGAGACGATCAACGGGATCCGGGTCCGGCGCTTTTCCGTGCCCCGGCCGCGCGATCCCGAGCGGTTCGGGCGGCTGCAGAGCTTCATCCTGGAAGAGGAGCACACCGAGCGGGACGAGCTGGACTGGCTCGAGGAGGAAGGGCCGACGTCCCCCGATCTCCTGGATTTCATCCGCCGGCGCGGAGCCGACTACGACTATTTCATCTTCTTCAGCTACCGCTACTGGCATTCCTACTGGGGCATCCGGTCGGTCCCCCGGAAGGCGATCCTGGTGCCCACGGCCGAGCACGACGCGGTCATCGACTTGAAGTTCTTCAAGGATCTTTTCCGCCTGCCCCGGGCCTTCATCTATAACTCGGAGGAAGAGCGGGAGATGATCCAGGCCGTCTCCGGGAACCGTTCCGTCCCCGGCCTCGTCGTCGGCGTCGGGACGGAAGTCCCGCCCGGCGCCGAGCCGGAGCGCTTCCGGAGAACCCAAGGGATCGATCGACCGTACCTCCTTTACCTCGGGCGGATCGATCAGAACAAGGGCTTTCCCCAGCTGTTTGATTATTTCCTCCAGTTCAAGAAGGACACCGGCTCGGACGCGGGCCTTGTCTTGATCGGCAACTCGATCCTGCCCATCCCGGACCATCCGGACATCTTCGCCCTCGGCTTTCAGCCCGAGCAGGACAAGTTCGACGCCCTGGCCGGGGCGGAAGCCCTGATCATGCCCTCGTTCTTTGAAAGCCTGTCCATGGTCACCCTCGAGGCCTGGGCTCTCAGGCGCCCGGTCCTGGCCAACGCCCGCTGCGAGGTCCTCCAGGGCCAGTGCCGCCGGTCCGACGGCGGCCTGTTCTACGGAAATTACCCCGAGTTTCGGGAGGCGCTGAAGCTGCTCCTGGCCTCGGCCGGCCTCCGCCGGACCCTGGGGGAAAACGGCCGCCGCTATTTCGAAACTCACTACACGTGGGACATCATCGAGGAGAAATACCTCGAAACCGTCCGCCGTCTCGAGGAGGAGCCCTGATGGACGTGCACCAGTTCGCCACGTCCCTGACGTACGGCGACGCCATTTCCGACGAGATGCTGGAAATCCAGTCCGTTCTCCGGGAGCACGGCTTCGGCTCGGAGATATTCGTCCGGCAGTTCGATCCGCGCTCGGCCGCGGCCGTCCGCGACTACCGGGAATATCCCCGCTGGAGCAAGCCGGAGAACGTGGTCATCTTCCATTTCTCGATCGGCTCCCCCGTCAGCAAGATGTTTCTCCGCATCCCCGACCGCAAGATGATGATCTACCACAACATCACCCCGGCCGGGTTCTTTCTCGATTCCCACCGAATCCTGACCCGGGAATGCTACAAGGGCCGGCTGGAAATCAACATGTTCGTCGACAAGGTCGACCTGGCCCTGGGCGACTCCGATTTCAACCGCCGGGAGCTGGCCTCCGTGGGGTACAAGAAGACCGGCGTCCTGCCGATCCTGATGAATTTCCGGAAATTCGACGGGCCCGGCGATCCCGTCGTCCGGGGGCTGTACGAAACGAAGAAGACGACGATCCTCTACGTCGGCCGGGTGATTCCGAACAAGAAGTTCGAGGACGTGGTCAAGGCCTTCGCCTTTTATAAAAAGCATTTCAACCCGGAGGCCCGGCTGATCCTGGCCGGGGACTACCGGGGCCAGGACCGTTACCTGGCCGGCCTCCAGGACCTGATCGCCAAGCTCCGGATCGCCGACGTCCACTTGACCGGCCACGTGGAATTCCCCGAATTGCTCGCTTATTACCGGCTGGCCGATTATTACCTGAGCATGAGCGAGCACGAAGGCTTCGGCGTGCCCCTCCTGGAAGCGTTCCACCTCGGCATCCCGGTCGTGGCTTTCGCCGCCGGGGCGGTCGAGGAGACCATGAACGGCGGCGGCGTCGTCCTCCGGCGGAAGGACCCCCTCCGGACGGCCGGGCTGATCGACGAGATCGAGCGCCGGCCGGAGCTCCGCCGCAAAATCGTCGAGGGCCAGAAGAAAGCCCTGAAGCCGTATCTCCGGGAGAACGTCAGCCGCGTCCTCCTGGCCCAGATCGCCGAGGCGGCCGGGAGATGAGAGTCGACCAGCTCGTCCCCGCCTTCCATCGCGGCGACGCGATCGGCGACGAAGCCTGGGAGCTGCGCCGGTTTTTCCGGGCGGAGGGCTGCGAAAGCGAGATCTACTGCCTGAGCCGCGACCGCGGCCTGGAAAACGACTCCCGGCTCTTCGAATCGTTCCCCCGCCCGTCCGCCTCGGACGTGACCATCCTCCATTACGCCCTGCCCTCGCCGCTTTCGGCCGCCCTGGCCGGCCTGCCCTCGCGCAAGGCCCTCATCTACCATAACATCACCCCGGCCTCGTTTTTCGAGGGCGTCAATCCGGAATTCGCCCGGGTCGCCCGGCTCGGGCGGGAGGAGCTGGCCTCGCTGGCCCCGGCCGTGGACGTGAGCTTGGCCGATTCCGAGTACAACCGGCTGGAGCTGGAGGCCCTGGGCTTCCGCGACACCCATGTCTTCCCGCTGTTCGTCGATTTCGCGAGGTACGACCGCCCGGAAAACGCCCTCCTCCGCGATCTCTACCGGGACGACCGGACGAACATCCTTTTTGTCGGCCGGATCGCCCCCAACAAAAGAATCGAACACCTCGTCAAGACGGTGTTCTACTACAAGAAATACATCTCGCCGCTCGTCCGGCTGATGGTCGTCGGGAAGACCAACACGTTTCCGGCCTATTTCGCGACCGTCTCCCGGATGGCCGACGAGTTCTATCTCAAGCCCGAGGAAGTCCTGTTCTTCGGCCATATCCCGGACGACGAGATGTACGCCCTCTACCGGGCGTCCGACGTCTTCCTCTCCCTGAGCGAGCACGAGGGGTTCTGCCTTCCGCTCGTCGAGAGCATGATTTTCGACCTGCCGGTCGTGGCCCTGGCGGCCGCGGCCGTGCCGTACACCCTCGGCGGGGCGGGGCTTCTGCTCCGGGAATTCCGGCCCGACCGGACGGCCGAAACGGTTCACCAAGCGGCCAAGGATCCAGCCCTCCGGGTCCAGCTGATCGAAAGCGGACGCCGGGAGCTCGACCGGCTGAAGCGGTTCCCCCGGGAGGAGTTCCTCCGCGAACGGATCCCGGGGCTCGGGAGAAAGAAATGAAGATCGCCTTCGTCGTCCAGCGATACGGCAAGGAAGTGATGGGGGGCTCGGAGCTTCACTGCCGGATGGTGGCCGAGCGGCTGGCCCGGCGGGGCCACGACTGCACGGTCTACACCACGGCGGCCAAGGATTATGTCACCTGGAAAAACGAGTACCCGGAAGGGGAATTCATCCTCAACGGCGTCGTCGTCAAGCGATACCGGGTCGAGCGGCCGCGGGACATCGCCTCGTTCAACGCCTACTCGGACTGGATTTT
>JAAZPG010000348.1 GCA_012797375.1 Acidobacteriota bacterium | reverse complement strand
GGATGGCCTTCGTGGCCGTCAAGACGGCGGAGGATTGGCGCGGCGTCCTGGCCGCCCATTACGCCGGGGAAGAGGATCAGCGCGGCAGCCAGGCGCGGATCTGACGGGCGATCTTCTCGGCGCTCGGCGGGCTGAAGTTCGACAGGACCACGATCACGTGGCCGCTTCGCGTGTCCCACTCCAGGGCGGCGTTGAGGCCGGGCGCTCCGCCGGCGACGGCCAGGCCTTGGCCCATCTTATCGACGTCGCCGGGCAGGATGCCCTTGGCGATGGCGATCGTGTAGCGCAGCAGGTCGCGGGCCGTGGAATACCCGCCCCCGGCCGAGCTTCCCCGGCCGGGAAGGGTGTCGGTGTTGGGCTTCCAGACGGCGCCCTCGCGGATGTAGCCGACGGCCCGCTCGGGAAGCGCGGCGTCCTTGTCGATCCAGCCCGTGTCGGCCATCCCGGCGGGCTTGAAGATCCGCTCCTCCATGCAGGCGGCGTAATCCATCCCGGACGCTTTCTGGATGATCAATCCCAGGACGATGTATCCGGCGTTCGAGTATTTCTCCCGGGTGCCGGGCTCGAATTCCAGGGGCTTGTCGGCGAACAGGGGGAGGTAATCCTCCAGCCGCCGGATCTTCTCCTTCGGCGCCGCCTCGAAGCGCTCGCCGAAAAAGTCCCCCAGGCCCGAGGTCATATGGAGGAGATGGCGCACCCGGACCTTGGCCGCGGCGTCCGGATTCGGATAATCGGGCAGGTAGAGGGAGACCGGGTCGTTGAGGGACAGCTTGTTTTCGGCGGCCAGTTGAAGCACGGCCAATCCGGTGAACGACTTGTTGATCGAGCCGATGTTGAATCGCGTCTCGACGCGGTTGGGGATTCCGGCTTCCCGGTCGGCCAGGCCGTAAGCCTTCTCGAAGACGGGAGCCCCGTCCTTGGCGACGAGAATCACTCCCGAGAATTCTTCTTTTTGAACGGCCTCGTCGGCCAGGGCCGAGACGGCGGCCAGGAGCTCGGCTTCGTCTTTTTTCGGCTCGGCCGGAGACGCGGTTTCCGCCTCTTGCTCTTCTCTCTCGAGGCGAACGCCGAGGAGCCCGAAGGGGGCGGAGGGCTCGAATTGAAATTCCAGCCGGACGATCTGCCCCTTTTCCGCGGCCGCGACGACGCTGAGGAAGTCTTCCCGCGAGGCGACGATTTTCCGGGGGCGAAGGGCGCCCAGGCGCTCCTTCATCTGCCGGTAGCGCTCCACCCGGATCTCGACGGACGCTCTCGGCAGGGCCGATTTCGCCGTATGGGCGGAAAAGTACTCCCTCATGGCCGGGACGCCGGCGTTGAAGGCCGCGAAATAGGCTTCGACGCTGAGCCCAACGTCCGTTTTTGGAAAGGAAACCTGGTCTTCCCCGGCCGCCCCGGGGACGGCCCAGGCGGAAACCGCGGCGAAAAGGAGGGCGGCCGAGGCTCGAAAGAAAGCGCGGGCGCGTCTATTGTCCATGGCCCATTTTTACCAGATCGGCGGGCGGGCGTAAAGCGCCCGACGGCCCGGGACGCTTTCGGAGGGAGGCTGGAACTCCGCGGCCGATTTTTCCGTATAATAGGGCGGAAAGGGTTTAATTCCGCGGCAGGAGGCAGGCAAATGGCCGGACGAAAAATTCTCGGCTCTCTTCTTATCGTTTTGATCGGGCTCCCCGTGTTGTTCGGAATGATCTGGGCGGTCGGCCTGGTCCGGGCGACCGTCTCCTCGGAATTCCTCTCCGACCTGCCCCGGAAGATCATCGCCGACATCCCGGCCTCGATCGACGACGTGTTTGCCGCGACCGAGTCGGAAAGCCGGTGGATGGACGAGTCGGCCCGAGCCTGGATGCGGGCCGCGCGCGAAACCGGCATTAGGCCGGGCGAGCTGATGGAAAAAACCGGGATGCTCGGCTGGCTGCAAGGCGAGCTTTCGAGCTCGCTCAGCCGGGTCGGCGGAATCATGCGCGGCGAGGCGCCCATCGAGCCCATCATGATCGACATGAGGCCGCTGAAGGCGGCTCTCCTGCACCCCGAGATGGACCGGTTCTTCGAGAGCCTGGTCCAGTTTCTGCCGCCCTGCGACGACCAGGGCCTGAAGGCCTGGGAAAACCGCCTGTCCGCCGGCTTCGTCCGTTTCGAGGATCTCCCGGCGTGCCGTCCGGCCGACATGGTTGCCGCCCAGGCGGCTCTCCACGCGGAGCGGACCCGCGAAGTCGAAAAAATGGACGATTCGGTCC
>JAAZPG010000347.1 GCA_012797375.1 Acidobacteriota bacterium | reverse complement strand
GAGGACGTCGACCGGATCGTCCGCCTTGTCTCCTCCCGCGGCTTCGAATGCCTCGCCTTGAAGACGGCCGAGGCGACCGCGGCCGCGCTTTTGGGAAATCTCCGCCGGGCCGCCCGGCTGTGCCGGCCCGGGGATTTCCTGTTTTTTTATTTCGCCGGCCACGGGGGACAGCGCCCCGATTCCGGCGGCGAAGAGGAAGACGGTCTCGATGAACTCCTGCTGGCTTACGAACGTCCGGTGGCCGACGACGAATTGGACGCCTGCTGGCGGGAGTTCGCCGGCGGCGTTCGGATCCTCGTGATCATCGACGCCTGCCATTCCGGCACGGTCTATAAAAATTCCGGCGCCCGGGAGCGTGTTCTTTCCCGTCCCGCTTTCCGGCCGGCCCTCCTTCCGATGAAAGCTTCCCTTATTCATATCGGCGCGTGCCGGGACGGGGAACAAGCTCCTGCTTACCGGGGGGGAGGGGCGTTCACTCTCGCCCTCTGCGAGGCGTTGACGCCGGATTTTCCGGATGATTATCGGGACCTGGTCCGCCGGATCGGGCGGAACCTCGATCCGCCGCATCCGCAACTGGCGCTTTACGGCCCGGGAGCGGAGGAATTCGCCGGCGAAAAGCCGTTTCAGTTGGGGGTGGAATCGCCGCGGACAACGGCTTTCAGGGAATGAGCCTTCGCCGGAAATGGGAAAATCAAGGACGAACCGGCGGCGGCCGGCCCGGGGAGCCGGGCGCGGCGTAAAACTCTCCATCCGTGTTTTAGACGAGCCGGGCGGCCGGCGGGCGCGGGGCGCGAAAGGGAATCACTCATGGTGAATTTCTTTTTGACTCCAAAAGAAAGATATGAATCAAAAGAATTTTCATAAATCATGCGGACAAGGTGGATGATGCTGGGGGCGGCGGTTTGGGGGTTGATGACGGGCTGCGCGCCCGCGGGCCGGGGGCCGTCGGCGGCGCCGAAGCCTCCGGGGGGATTGAGATATTATCTCGCCCGGGATTTTGTCGTCGTCGAGGCCGACATAACCGAATTCGTCGAGACGAGAATCGAAACCGGGGCGGACGGATTGTTGAAGCCGGTGACGGAATCGGGGATTTTTGCGGTGAAAGCTTCGGTCGGCCTCGAAACTTCGGCCGATCCGTCCCGTTTCTATGTGCTTGACGCCGCTCCCCGCGGCACCGCTGATCACTCCCTGGCCGTCCGCGTGGGAAACAACGGCCTCTTGACTTCGGCCGAGTTCGCGACCAAGGACAAGTCGGCGGAAATCCTCGTTCAAGTCGCCCGGCTGGTCGGAGCAGCCGCCGGAGCGGCGGCCGGTTTCCGGGGAGGGCTGAACGAAGGGACGAAGAAAACGGAAGTTTCCGGAGCCGGAGCCCGACGGCGCCTCGAGTCGTTGCCCCTCGAGCACCGGTATTATCTTCAGGAATCGTCCTTTGGGCGGGAGCTCTGGGAGGAAGCGGACGGCATCGACAAAGAGCTGGCCGGCCGAAGGGAAGCCCTCCGCCGGGCGAGGGACGAGGCGGAGGAAACAACCGAGCCCTCCCGTTATTCCTTCGCCGAGAAGCGGGCCGCCTTTCTCGAAGGATCGATCCGGTTTTTAGAAAAACAAGGCGAGACGGCCCGGGCGGCTTTCACTTCGGCGGCCGCGAAATTTTCCGCGGCCGAGGGAATCGGCCGGACGACCCGGGAGCGGAAGGTCCGCCGGCACCTGGACATCTCGGACCTGCCGCCGTCGGCCGCGTTGACCGGCGCCTCCGATGAGGCGGGAATCACCGAAGCTCTCGAAGGGGCGTCTCCCCGGGCGCTGGATCTCTACCGGGAAACGGGGATCGCCGTGGCCTTTGATCCGGACCCGGCTTTGCCCGGGATCCCGGATCGACCGGCCGCCGATCCTGCTCCGGCCGGAAAGAAGGAAATCCGAATCTTTTACCGGGAGCCGGTTCCGGGATTTTTGCGGGTGTATTCCTGGAGGGAGGCGGTCGACCGCGAGGCCGGCCGGTTCCGGCCGGTGTTCGCCCGGTTGGACGAAAAGCTCGTCTTCTCCGTCCATCCTCAAGCTCCCGTCCTCAGCGCCGGATTCGATCGAAAAGCTTTTTCCTCCCGGAACATGCAGCTGACCGTTAACGCCCAGGGCCGGGTCGTCGGCTTGTCCGAGTCGGCCGCTTCGATTCCGGTTGCGGCCGCCTCCGGAACGGCCGCGGCCTTCGAGGAAATCAGGAAAAACGCCGCTTCCTCGCTGAAGGAGATCCGGGATATTATGGATGCGCTCCGGAAGCTGTCCCTGGGGGAGCTTGAAACGCAGGTCGCCTTTTTAAAACTCCGCTTGGACAAGCTGAAGAAAGACGCGGAGATCGAAAAATTCGAGGACGACGGCCCGCCGCCCGGAGAATGAGGCCGCTTTTTATTCGTCGACCGGGACGTGGGAACCGTTCCGGCGGAAGACGGGATGGCGGTCGGCCGCCAGGTTGACGATCCGGCTGCCCATTTCTCCGTAGGAGAATCCGATTTCGGCCGCGGCCCAGGTCATCGAGGTCTGGGGATTGATGTCGGGATTAGGATTGACATCAATGACCTGGAATACGCCGTCGAGATAACGGACATCGATCCGGCCGTAATCCCGGCAGCCGGTAACCCGGTAGGTGGCCAGGACGATCCGCTCGAGCTCGGCCCGGGCGTCCTCGTCCAGGTCGGCCGGAACGCGCAAGTCGATTCCTTCATATAAGCGCGATCCCGGGACATACTTGGCCTCGTAGGTGAAGAGACGGTCGCGGATGTCGGTCAGGTTTCCGTAATCCATTTCCGCGACCGGAAGCATGGACACTGTCCCATTGCCCCAAGCCGCCCCGTGGAATTCCCGGCCGTTGATGAATTCCTCGACCAGGGCCGCCTGCTTGTGCGTCTCCAGGACGTAGGCGATGCGGTGTTCGAGCTCGGCCGGCGAAGTGACGACCGAGTCGGGGGAGATGCCGATGCTGCAATGCTCGTGGGCGGCCTTGACGATTGCCGGAAAAATATTCCAATCCCCGGCCTTGGGCGTGTGGAAGACGGCCCAGGGCGGCGTGGGAAGACGGGCCGCGTCGAGCAGACGCTTGACCCGCGGCTTGTCGTGGGAAAGGGTCAGCACGCTGCAGGAGGAGCCGGTGAAAACGAAGCCGAGCCGCTCCATGACCGCGGCCACCTCCGGCTCGCTGTGGGGAACGCCGGGAAGCTCCTCGCACCAGTTGAAGACGATGTGCTCCCGGGGATCGAAGGCCGTCAGCCTCTTAGCCAGGCGCGCGTCCTCGACCGCCGCGACTTCGACGGGATGCCCCAGAGCTTTCAGGGCGTCGCCGAGCGTGGCGACATCCTCTTCGGCTTCGCTTCGTTCCTCTCCGGTCCAAACGGGATCCAGGTTGTGGAGAAGCAGGACGGGCAGGTCGCGCCGCGGATTATCCATGAGCGCTCCGACCCTCCGGCGGCCTCTCCGGCCCGGCGGAGACGACGCCGCCAACTCTCTCTTTCATCATCTGAATATAGAATAACAAATCGGCTCCGTTCGACTCAAGGAAAAAAATCCTTCGGCCGGGCGCCGGTGATCGATTCGTTCCCGCGTGATCGACGGGAATATCGTTCCCGCGGTTAAAAGGATGATCGGATGCCGGGCGGAGACATCGAGACGCGGGCCGGCCTCGCGAAGGCGGAAGAGCCGAGGCCTGAGGCCGCGCCCGGCGCGCCGTCGGCCGGCGGGGATAAACAGGAGAACGAGCGGATCCGCGCGGGTCTTTTCAGAAGGCCCGTTTTTCTCAAACCGGAATCCTCCGCCGGGAAATTCAGGGGGCCTTTTTACGGCAAGTTGACTTTGAGGCTCCCGGTTTCTATAGTAGGACACTCCATGTTCTTCAGGAACGGTCCTCCATCATCATGAATGAAAAAGAATCCTATCCCCGAACAGCCCTGGGCGAGGCCATCCGCCGGGCCTACCGGTCCGGCGAGGAGGACGAAGCCCTTCTTCCGTTGATCGCGACCGACGCGTCCGGCCGGCCGGCCGGCCGGATCGGCCGCGGCGACTCCTTGATTTTTTACGACATCCGCGGAGAGCGGGAAGTCGAAATCACCCGGAGCCTCGTCGAGCCCGGCTTTTCCCGTTTTCCCACGGCCGGCGATCTGCAGCTCCATTACACGACGCTGATCGAGTACGCCCCCGGCCTTCCGGTCCGGGTCGCTTTCCCGCCCGAGGGCCGGCTTCGCAACACGTTGTCCGAGGCCGTCACCCGGGCGGGGTTGTCCCTTCTCAAGATCTCCGAGTCTGAAAAAGCGATCCACGTCGGTTTCTTCCTCAACGGCAAGAGCGAGGACGTGTTTCCCGGGGAAGACCGAATCGTCATTCCTTCGCCCGAAGGCGTGGCCTACTATGACGCCGTTCCGGAAATGTCGGCCGGCGCCGTCGCCGCCGCGGTCGAGGCCGCCGCGGCCGATCCGAAACACGCCCTCGTCGTCGCTAATTTCGCCAATGTCGACGTCGTCGGGCACATCGAAAACCGGGAGGCCATCCTCAAGGCCGTGGAAAGCGTCGACGCCGCCCTCGGCCGGGTTGTCCGGGCCGCCCGGGCGAACAAGGCGACCCTTCTCGTCACGGCCGATCACGGAACGGTGGAGAACTGGCTCTACCCGGACGGCAAGATCGACACCGGTCACACCAAGAGCCCCGTTCCCTTCCTTTTCATTGATTTCGCCGAGCCGGCCGTCGCCGGGGTGACGCTCCGGGACGGCGGCGAGCTGGCCGACGTGGCCCCGACCGTTTTGGATCTTCTCGGCCTGCCCAAGCCGGCCGAAATGACCGGCGAGAGCCTCTTTGCCTCCCGGGGGGACGTCGTTCCCCCGCGACGGAAAATCATCCTCCTGATTCTCGACGGCTGGGGCTTGGCGCCGGACGGCGAGGGCAATCTCATCGCGGCCGCGGCCACCCCGCATTTCGACGAGCTGTGGGACGCTTGTCCCCGGACGGAGCTTCAGGCCTCGGGGGAGGCGGTCGGAATGCCGCCCGGGACGGTCGGAAATTCGGAAGCCGGCCATCTCCACATCGGGGCCGGCCGGCGCGTGTTCCTCGACCGGGTCCGGATCGACCGGGCCGTCGCCGACGGAACGTTTTATCGGAACGAGGCGTTCGTCGAGGCGATGACGGAAGCCCGGACCAAGGGGAAAGGCCTTCACTTGATGGGCATCATCTCCCACTACAGCTCGCACGGGACCATCCGGCATCTCTTCGCCCTCCTGGAAGCCGCCCGCCGCCAGGGCATGCGGGACGTCTACGTCCACGGCTTCCTCGGCCGCCGGGGCGAGCGGCCCGAAAGCGGCGCTCTCTATGTCGAAAAGGTCGAGGACAAATGCCGCGAGCTCGGCTTG
>JAAZPG010000004.1 GCA_012797375.1 Acidobacteriota bacterium | reverse complement strand
TCGTCCACGCCTCGGGCAACGCGATGCTTAACGAAGAGCTGGCGGCCTTCGCTCTGATCCAGACGGAGCACCCGGACCGCGTCCTGTTGATCGGCGGGCTGCTCTCCGGACTGCCGGCCGAGCTGGCCAAGTACGGAGCCGGCCAAGTGGACATCGCCGAGCCGGATCCGCACTTGTTCCGCCTAGCCGGAAAGCTCGGCTTGGCTCCTTCGGCCTCCGGGGTCCTCCCGATCCGCGGAACGCCGTTCCGATGGATCGAGACGGCCGGCGTCCGCTACGACGCCGTGTTGATCGCCCTGCCCGGTCCGTGGAATCTCCAGCTCAACCGTTATTACACGGCCGAATTTTTCGCGCGGGTGAAGAGCGTCCTGGCGCCCGGCGGGGTCGCCGCGGCCGTGCTTCCCGGCACGGCCAATTACGTTTCGGAAAGCGCGGCCGCCTCGCTCGGCTCCGTGGCCGCCGCGGCCCGGAAATGCTTCGCGGAAACGGCGGTCTTTCCGGGGGAGATGAGCGTTCTGGTGATGTCCGGCCGGCCGCTGACGACGGACATCCTGTCCGGGCTCGCCCGGCGCGGGATCGCCAATCTTTACGTCCGCCCGGGCTATTTCGATGAAGAGCTGTTCAAGACCCGGATTGAACAGGTCAACGCGGTGATCGGAGAGGCGGCGCCGAACGCCGACCTGAAACCGGCGGCCTATCTCAGTCACATCCGGTGGTGGCTCGGCCGCTTCCCGGAAAAGATTTTGGGACCGGCCGCCGTCCTCTTGGCCCTTCTTGTCCTGTGGGGGATCCTGGCCGGGCGCTCTTCCCTGGCCGGGATGTTCATCATGGGCGCGGCCTCGTCGGGCTCCAGCATCCTCCTGCTGCTGCTCATCCAGATCGCCGTCGGCGCGCTCTATCTCTGGACCGGGCTTTTCCTGGGGATCTTCATGGTCGGGCTGGCCGCGGGAAGCCTGTCCGGTCCGCGGCCGGCGGAGAAAGCCGGGAGGGCGAAGACCGGGGGACCGCTGGCCGTCTTCGCCGCCGTCTCGGCCTCGGCCGGGCTGCTTGCGCCCCAGCTGGCCCATGGCCGGGGACCGGGATTTCTGAAAATCGTGCTCTTGCTTTCGGCGGGCTTCGTCCTGGCGGCGGCCGTCGGACGGTTTTTCGCCGGCCTTTCGACCGCCCTCGAAAAGAACTCCGCCCGGCACGACCGCTTGTACGGATATGACTTGCTCGGCTCCGCCCTTGGAGCGATCGCTTTCCCGATGGTCGTCATTCCGCTGGCCGGCGTCCGCAACGCCCTGTTTGCCCTGGCCCTGGCCGGTCTCTTGGCCTGGGCGGTCGTCGCCTTGGGCGGGAGGCGAAGGATGGAGAAAAAATGAAAAAACGCGATTTCTTGAAATGCATTCTTTACGCCGGCGGGGCCTGCGTCTGCGGATGGACGCCGGCCGCGGACGGCGCCCCGGCCGGGGGAGCGGCCGCCAAGAGCTTCGTCAAGGAGCGGGAGGCCGGCCATTACAGCCCGACGCCGCGGGGCGTCAAATGCCTCATCTGTCCGAACGAGTGCACCCTGAAGGACGGCGAGCTCAGCGATTGCCGGAACCGCATCGCCCGGGGCGGAAAGCTGTACACGATGGCCTACGGGAATCCCTGCTCGGTGAACGTCGACCCCGTCGAAAAAAAGCCCTTGCTGCATTTCCTGCCGGAATCGCGGACGTTCAGCATCGCCACGGCCGGCTGCAATTTCGCCTGCTTGAATTGCCAGAACTGGGAAATCAGCCAGGTCAGCCCGACCGATACCCGCAACCAGGACGCGCCCCCCGAGGCCGTGGTCGACGCCGCCGAGCGGATGGGGTGCCGGTCGATCGCCTACACGTACTCCGAGCCGATCACGTTTTTCGAGTACATGCGGGACACGGCGGCTCGGGCCAGGAGCCGGGGCCTCAAGAACATCATGGTCTCCAACGGGTCCATCAATACCGGGCCGCTGCTCGAGCTGTGCCAAGTCATCGACGCGGCCAACATCGACCTCAAGTCCTTCGATCCCAACATCCACCTGAGGCTCACCGGCGGGAAAGTCGAGCCGGTGCTGGCGACGCTCAAGACGATGAAGGAACAGGGCGTCTGGCTGGAAATCACCAATCTCGTCGTCCCCGGCTGGACGGACGATTTCGGGATGATCGCCGATATGTGCGGCTGGCTGGCAAAGGAGGGCTTCGCCGATGTCCCCCTCCACTTCAGCCGGTTCCAGCCGCTCTACAAGCTGACCCGGCTGCCGCCCACGCCGGTGGCGACCCTGACGAAGGCCAAGGAGATCGCCGTCCGGGCCGGGTTGAAATACGTCTACATCGGGAACGTCCCCGGCATCGGGGGCGAGGACACCTGCTGCCCGTCCTGCAAAACCCTCCTCATCAAGCGGCTGGGTTTCACGATCGAGGAAAACAAGCTGTCCGGCGGGTCATGCTCCGTCTGCGGAACGGTGATTCCCGGGCGCTGGAGCTGACATCCCGGCCCGTTTGTCTGTCAAGAAATCCCGGGAAAGCCGGGAACCGGGGAGAGGCGCTCGTCCCGCCGCCTTCTCCAATCAATCCAGGATGTCTTTGAGCCCGAAAGAGGCCGCGTAGAGACTGCCGACTCCCGACAGGAGGAAGGCGACGCGCAGGGTTTCGGCGATTTCTTCCTTCGTCGCCCCGGCCCTCATCGCCTGCTCGGCCAGGGCCCGGACGCCGCCGGCCGCTCCCGCGGCCGCGTCGAAGGCCATCGCCATCAGGAGCTTGATCTTGCGCGGCAGGGCGCCGTCGGCATAGACGAGGGCCTCGGTCTCCTCCAGATGTTTCATGAATTCAGGATCAAGTTTCTTCATGGGGGACAGCGGATGATCAGGCATGAGAAACCTCCTTGTGGTTTTAGATCATTATCTTATCAATGCCGCCATTTTCAATTTTTGAAAATAAGAAGGGCGAATCTATCCTTCAAGAAAGCCCCCGGATTCGGTCTCATGAGGAATATTGGCAGCTTAGTCCGGCGCATGAAAACGCGAAGGCGGATGGTCATTCACTTTTTTAACCATTGTATTCATGCGGGAACCGAAGGCCGATTGATGAAAAACGTTATGAATCAATATGTTATAGCGGCCGGAGGGCAAACGTGGAATCGCGGAAATCTCGTCGTCGATCTGCGGATCGAAGGGGGTGAATTCCGGAAATGAGCGGAACAAACCGTTTGGCATTCTCTTCAAAACAGGTCTTTGAAAAAAATGGGGTGGGTGAGGAGACTCGAACCCCCAACCTTCGGATCCACAGTCCGATGCTCTAACCGGTTGAGCTACACCCACCGTCCGAACGTGAGGAGTCCGAATTTTCGCATTTGGCGCCGGAGAAGTCAACTTCCCGGCGACGACGGCTGCATCATTCCGGCTCGGCCGGACGTTTAGGCTATCGGCGGATGACTTTTTCAAAGTGTTTTTTCGCTTCCCCCGGTTTATGATATTCTATGGCCAGTAGCAGAGAATAGATGTTATGTAAAGAAAAAAAGCTTCACCGGGCGAAAAACCGCCGTCCGGAACACGAGGGGGGCTCTTCTTTCCCCGAAGGTTTGCGCGTCGCCCTCTACGCCGGCATGTTCGTCCGGGATTTCGACGGGGCGACGAAAACCCTGTTCGAGCTGATCCGGTCCCTTCAGGGGCGTAAGGCCGAGATCGCCGTCTGGACGTTTTCCCGCCGCCCGACCCAGCTTCCGGGCATCCGCGTCTTCCGGGTTCCGGCCATCGCCCTCCCGTTTTATCCGGATTATAAGTTTTCCCTTCCCTGGCCGCTCCTGTTTTTTCAAATCGGGAGATTCCGGCCCGACGTGATCCATTTGACCGTACCCGACGCCATCGGCCTCGTCCTGGCCGTTTATGCCAAGCTCCGAAGGATCCCCCTCGTCATGTCGTATCACACCGATTTCGTCTCCTACCTGGAGGAGCGCAACCTCTGGTTCCTGGTCTGGATCTGGTGGCCGATTCTGCGCGTGTATTACAACCTCGCCGACACGCTCTTCGTCCCCAGCCGGGACAGCGGGGCGAAGCTGGCCCGGCACGGCATCCGGGCGACGGCCCTGTGGCGGCGGGGATTGCCCGAGGGCCTCTTCAGCCCCGCTCAGCGGAGCGAATCCTTGCGCCGCCGCTGGGGGGCCGAAAACAAAAAAGTCATTCTTTTCAGCGGCCGGTTCGCCTGGTTCAAGGGTCTCCAGGTGTACGTCCAGGTTTACGACCTCTTTAAAAAAGACGGGAACTTCTCGCCGGCCTTCGTCCTTCTCGGCCGTGGTCCGCTGGAGGAGGAGCTGAAACGGCGGATGCCGGAAGCCGTCTTCCCGGGCTATCTCAATGGAGACGCGCTCTCGGCCGTCTATGCCAGCGCCGATCTTCTTCTGTTCCCCTCGACGACGGAGACGTTCGGCAACGTGATCCAGGAAGCCATCGCCTCGGGTCTGCCGGCGGTCGTCTCGGACGAGGGCGGATGCCGGGAGATCGTCGAGGAAACGGGCGGCGGCCTGGTGGCCCGGGCCCGGCGGGGCCCGTCGTTTTACCGGGAGTGCCGCCGCCTGCTGACCGACGAATCGCTGTATCGCCGGGTCCGGGAGACGGGCTTGGAAAAGATCCGCGGAAGAAACTGGGAAGCCGTCAACCGAGTGGTCTTGGATTCTTACGCCCGCCTGGTTTGTCTCCATCCGCGCTGAGCGGAGGTCCGCGGTTCCCGGAGGCTAGGTCCGCCGGAGAGACGCTTGCATGACGAGGAGGCCGCTGACGGTGACGGTCAGCCCCAAGGCGGTGAGCCCCGTGATCCTGAAGCCGGGGAGGGCGGCGGCCTGGAAAAGCACCGGGTAGACGATATAGGAAAAATTTTGGGAAGGGATGAGGACGGAAGCGCGGATCCCCCTTCGGAACGCCCATTGGGACGCGGCAAAAGACAGGGTGGCGAAGAGGAAGCTGGAGAGAAAGATCACCCATCCGAGCGGCAGCCGGGGAAGATAGCGCCCGTCGACTCCTCCCAGATTCTGGCCGATCCCTTTCAAGATAGGGTCGAGACCGGCGGCGAAGCCGATGAGCAGTCCGCAGACGATCCCCAGGCTCGTCAACCCGCCCTTCCGCCGCGTCCGGAATAAGATCAGCAGGCCCCCCAGGGCCGAGGCGGCGAGGATGATTCCCGCGGCCGGAAGACGGACGCCGGCCATGGTCATTTCCGGACGGAGGATGCCGTCATAACCGAGCAGGAGGGTTCCCAGGGTGAGAACCAGCGCCCCGCCGTACTGGAGCGGGCGGAGGGGCTCCTTGAGGATGATCCCGGCGTAGAGCATCAAGGCGATGAGTCCGGCGCCGAACATGGAGGTGTAATAGGACGACGGGCCGTAGCGGTTGGCCAGGATGGCGAAAAAGCCCAGGCTGTTGTTGAGGAGGAACCCCGTCGCGTAGAGGGCCGCCTTTTTCGATGCGCCCGGCCGGCGGCGGCCGGCCCGCCGGGCGGCCCGTTTTGGGGAAAGGCAGGAGAGGGCTTCGATGCCGTGGCGCTGCATTCCCTTGGAGAGGTTGAACAGGATCGATCCGACGATCCCATAGATCATGGCCGTGGCGGAAGGAGACATGGGCGGCTAGGCGTGGATGCGCTGCCCCAGCCGCCGCTGGACGATCCGGGACAAGGGGAGGCGGATCCGGGACGGCAGCCGGTGATGCTCCTTGCGCATCGTCAGGAAGATCCAGCGGTGCTCCAGGACGTTCAGGGCTCCGGCCAGGTCCCAGAGGGGCGGGAGAACGAGGGTCACCCGGTTTCCGACGCGCCGGAGCTCCTCGAAAAAGGCGTCCGGATTCTCGACATGCTCCATCGTGTGCGAGCAGAGGACGGTCTCAAAGGAGCCGTCCTTGAACGGAAGACGGTCGATCGAGCCGATCTGGACGAAACGCGGCACGTCCGCGTGACGGACGATGTCGGCGTTGAGACCCCCGCCGTCCGTCCGGCCGCAGCAAATGTTGAGATCCCATTTCCGCCGGCGGAGAATGCGCGCCTTGAGGACGCGATAGCTCAGGACGTTGAGCGCTTGGGAGACGGCGGCCAAGCCGGCTGCGCTTAAGATCACGATCAGGACGGTCGGCATCCGCGGCGCTCCGCCGTTCTCCGGCTAGGCTTCCTTCTGGCCCTCGATGAGGTCGAGGACGTCGGCCGCGTCCCGCCACTGGGGACGGACTTTGACTTGCAGGTCGAGGAAGATCCGGGCTTCGAGGATCTCCTCGATCTCCCTCCGGGCTTCGATCCCGATTTCCTTGATGTTCTGCCCCCGGCGGCCGACGATGATTTTCCGGTGATTGGGGCGCTCGACGAAGATGCTCGCCTTGATGTAGACGGCGGGCCGGGCCCGGCGTTCTTCCCGGGTCGGTTTCGGCTTTTCCCCGCGCCGCCGGATGTTCGGCCGGTCCGAGACGCCCGGGACGGCGATCGTCCGGCCGGTTTCCCGCTCGGGCTCGGGCTCCTCGAGGGCTTCCCTTTCACCGGGCGCTTCCTCCCCGCCGGCTTCTTCCGGCCCGCTTTCGTCTTCCGGCTCCTCCTCCTCTTGCCCCCGCTTCCGGTCGATCCGGTCGATGTAGACCGCCGTGGTCCAGGGAAGCTCGGCTTCCACCCGGGCCAGGATTTTCTCCCGGATGATCTCGGCCAGGAGAAAGCGCTCGGACTGGTCGGAGACGTCGTCGTCGCCGTAGAGCTTCTCCGCCCGGGGGAGGTTGTCGAAGAGAAGATTTTCCAGGACGTCGACGTTGGTCCCCTTCAAGGCCGACAGGGGGATGAATTCCTGGAATTCCCGGAGGGCCCGATACCGGTCGATGAGCGGGAGGAGGATCTCCTTTCGGACGATGTCCGTCTTGTTCAGCAGGAGAAACACCGGCTTCCGGACGTTCTTGATGATCTCCAGGGCGAATTCGTCGCCGTGGCCGAATTTCGCCGTGGCGTCGACGAGGAGGCAGACGATGTCGGCCGTCTCGATGGAGGCGTAGACGAAGTTCATCATCCGCTTGTT
>JAAZPG010000346.1 GCA_012797375.1 Acidobacteriota bacterium | reverse complement strand
GGAAAACCTCCGCGGCGGCCGCCGGCCCGTCGGCCGGGTTCCGCGCTAAAAAGAGGAAAAGGCCTGAAGCGGCGGCAAAACCGACTCCGGCGAACAGCCATCGGCCCAGAACGATGAATCCCCGGCTCGAACGCGGCTTTTGATCCTTTTTTCCCGCTTGGAGGAGAATCGCCGATTTCTCCGCGAAATCCCGGGTGGAGCGATCCATGGCCAGGAAGATTTCGAACTCCCGGGCGCAGGATCCGCAGCCGGCGACATGATCCAGGATCCCCGCTTTGAACGGGCGGGAGGCGCCGGCCGAAAAAAAGCGGGCCAAGTCGGCCGGCGGAGGGCAGTCTTTTCTCGTCCCGCGGCAAAGCCCGTCCACGTAGCTCCGGTAAGCCCTTTTCAAGCGGTCGTCAGAGATGTTCATAGTCGATGCTTTTTTCCTTTAAGATTCGCCTCAGATCCTTCAGGCCGCGGTAAAGCAAATTTTTCGTTTTGGAAACGGTCCATTGGAAATGAAGAGCGATTTCCTCGACCGTCATGTTCAGGAGATAGAGCCGGACGACCAAGCGCCGACTCGGGATCAAGCCGTCGACGGCCTTGCCGACGATGTCCTTGAGGTCCATTCCCCCGTAAAGGTGATCCGCTTCGAATGTCGAGACATTCTCTCCGATTCTCCGATTTTTTTCATAAAAATAGATCCCTTCCTCCCGCTTGAATTTCCGGAAATAATCGATGACCGACGTATCCACGATCTTCTTTATATAAGACGCGTAATGATTGATTTTCGTCTCATTAGACAGGAGTTTCCAAATCTTGATCCGGGTTTCCTGGATGATGTCCTCCACGTCCACGCCGAGCCGACCGACTTGGTGCTTGTAGGCGCGGGCCCGCATGAACCCGGAAAACAAGGTGAATATTCTCTCCAATTCCCGCTCTTTGTCCGAATCCCAGCTCACGGCGACGCCTTTCGCCCCCCTCCCCTCCAAAGGCCGTCGGTTTTGGAAGAGGCTTCCCGGGCGGCCGATTTTCCCTCCGATACGATGCGGACGCCGGCGTTCTTTTTCCGGTCGACCGGCCGGGTCGGTCGTCCGCGCCGGCGATTCCGCCCCGTGAGAATAATCCCGGCGGCGGCCGCCAGCACGGCCAGCGCTCCGGCCGCGGCGAGCCGCTCTCTCCGGTTTCCGTAAAGACGTCGGCCGGCGGATCCCGAGACGACGAACCCGCTCCAATAATAGGGATGCGAAAACCCGGAGGACGCGGCCATGTCCGCCTTCGCCAAGCGGAGGGCGGCGGCGGCCGTCCGGCCGCGCCGCAGATGAAAATGAAACCGGCTCATCAAGTGTCCGGTCGCCTCATCATCGACGGGCCACAAGCTCACCAGCACGGCCGACGCGCCGGCGAACAGAAACGACCGGCTTAATCCCACAAGGCCCTCGCCCCGGACCAGCCGGCCGGCCGCGCTGCGGCAGGCTGAAAGGACGACCAGGTCGGCGTTCAAGCGGAGATCGAAGATCTCCCGCGCCTGGAGGAGTCCGTCCTCGGAGGAATCCGGATCCGAGGAAAGGACGACCGCCGAACGGACCGGCTTTTGCTCGTCGATCAAGGCGTGGGCCGCGAAATGGATGACCCGGTAATCTCCAAACCGGAGGGCTTTCAGCGTCTTTTCCTTGGCTTCATCCCCCTTCAAGACGAGGCGTTTCCCGGATGGATAGAAACGAGCGACATCCTCCACTTCTTTTTCGGCGAAAATCAGCGGCGGAATATCCGGAACGTTTCCGCCCGAGGCGGCGATCCCCAGCCATTCCGTCTTCGCCCGCGGTCGTCGCTCGGCCCTTTTCCGGATCTCGGCCAGCGAAGAAACCGACGGCGCATAAAACACGTCGCCCGCGATTCCGGCGGCGGATGCAGCGCCTTCGGGACAAAGCGTCTCAAAGGGCAAGTAATGAAGAAAATCGTCGGGAACGATCACCGTCCGCTTGAACGGCCGGTCTAGGCCCGGGGCAAGAACGGCTTTGAAAAGCTCCCGGCCGGCCTCGGGATCGGGATGTTCCCGGTCCGTGAGAGATTTCAAGTGACGGGAAACAAGATCCCGGAGCGCGGCAACCGGGGGAAGACGGAAAAGGGTCGCCCCCTCCTCCCGGAGGGCCAAGCCGTACGCGAACTCCTTTCCGACGGCATACATCAAGACGACCGTCCCGCGGTCCAGGATTCTTTTTTGCGCGCTCCTCAGCGTCAGAATCTCCGGAAAGCGAAGGCTCGTATAGAGGGGATCGCGGGACCGGACCT
>JAAZPG010000345.1 GCA_012797375.1 Acidobacteriota bacterium | reverse complement strand
TAACATCCTGACCGCCCTTCATCTCTTCAAGCTGGTCGATTTCATCGACATCCTCGTCGTCTCGGTCATCATCTACTCCTTTTTCATCCTGATCAAGGAATCCAAAGCCTATCCCATGGCCGCCGGGCTCGGGTTGATCGGCCTGCTTTACCTCGTCACCCGCTGGGCCAACCTGTTCGTCGCCAACTGGCTCATCCGCAACTTCGTCGCCTATATCATCATCACCGTCATCATCCTCTTCCAGACCGAGATCCGGAGATTCCTGACGCGCATCGGCTCGCGGTCGTTCCGCAAGCCCCTGGCTCTCCGCTCGTTCCAGGAAAAAATCGAGGACCTCTGCCTGGCCGTCGATTACATGGCCGACCGCAAGATCGGGGCCTTGATCGCGGTGGAGAACGAGGTCAGCCTCGAGCCCTTCGCCGAGCGGGGCACGCCCATCGACGCCGTGCTGACCAAGGATCTCCTGGTCAGCTTGTTTTTCCCGCATTCGCCCCTGCACGACGGGGCGGTGATCATCCGGGGAGACAAGATCATGGCCGCCGGTTGCCTTCTCCCGCTCCCGGCCACCCATGAAATGCGGGTTTCCTTTCCGACCCGAACCCGTCACCTGGCGGCCATCGGCCTGACCCAGGAAACCGACGCGGCCGTCGTTATCGTCTCGGAGGAATCGGGCGGAATCTCGCTGGCCACGGGGGGAACCCTCGAGCGCCTCATCGACCGGAACAAGCTGGAAGACCGGCTCCTGGAATATTTGAAAAAATGATGAAAAAGATCAGGGATCTTTTCCTCCGCAACGGACTTCTCAAGCTCTTGTCGTTCCTCATGGCCGTTTTCCTCTGGATCGCTCTGATGCCGGAGGAAAAAATTTCTTCCGAAAAGACGTTCCAGGTCCGGCTCGACGCCCAGGGCCTCCCGGCCGAGTTCGAGATGACCGAGCGGCCGCCGTCGATGATCGACGTGACCATCCGGGCGACGAACCGGATGCTCGGACAGATGACCTCGACGGACATCCAAGCCGTTCTCAACCTGAACCGGGCGAACGTCAACCAGGAAGATTACCCGCTGAACCCCGACATCGTGACCGTCCCGGCCGGGGCCAAGGCCGTCCGGGTTTTTCCCAATAAAGTCCATCTCAAGATCGAGCGGAGCGCGGAAGTCCTGATGGAGATCCAGCCGGTCCTCGTCGGCCAGCCCAAGGCCGGGCTCAAAATCGACCAGGTCGATCTCCTCCCGTCCAAGGTCTTCGTCCGGGGTCCGGAAAGCAAGATCAAGCCCCAGGACCGGATCCGGACCAGTCCCATGGACATCACCGGATTGGACCAGGCGAAAACCTTTGAAGTCGACTTGATCCTCCCCCGGCCCGAGCTGCGGTTCGCCACGGCGCAGACGCGGGCCTCGGTCCGGATCACTCTCATCGAAAAATAGTCGGGCGGCGCGGGAAGGGGGAAAGAAGAAATGCAAAAGCTGTTTGGGACCGACGGCATCCGGGCCGCGGCCGGAGAATATCCCCTGGATGAGCCTTCGGTCCGGACGCTGGGCCGCGCCCTGGTCGACCTCCTCCAAGCGGAAGGCCTGCCGCCCCGGATCCTGATCGGACGGGACACGCGGGAATCCGGCGATTGGATCGAGGAAGCCCTGATCCGGGGCATCTCCTCGGCCGGGGGGCAGTGCGCCTCCGCCGGAATCATTCCGACGTCGGCTGTTTCCCATCTGGCCCGCACGTTCGCATTCTCGGCCGGGATCGTCGTTTCCGCCTCCCACAATCCCTACAAGGACAACGGGATCAAGATTTTTTCGAGCGCCGGCCTGAAGATCTCCGACGCCTGGGAAGACCGCTTGGAAACTGAAATCGCCCGCCGGCCGGAAGTCCGGGGCTTGGAAAAAGCGAACGTCCGGCCGGACCCGGCCTATCGCCGGGAATACGAGCACTTCCTCCGCCGCCGGTTCGCCCCGGGGCCCGGCCCCAAGGGGATGAAAATCGTCTTGGATTGCGCCAACGGCTCGGCCTCGGCCATCGCCCCGGAGGTGTTCGGCGGGCTCGGCTTCACGATCGTCGCGACCGAGGCCGAGCCGGACGGCCGGAATATCAACGAAGAATGCGGGGCGCTCCACCCCGAAAAGCTCGCCCAGACGGTGCTGGCCCGGAAGGCCGACTTGGGGATCGCCTTCGACGGCGACGCCGACCGGGCCCTCTGGGTCGATCATCGCGGCCGGATCCTCAGCGGCGATCACACGCTGTTCGTCCTCAGCCGGGCGATGAAGGCCCGCGGCCTCCTCCGCGGACGGTCGGTCGTGGCCACGACCATGAGCAACATGGGCCTGGAGAAAGCCCTGGCCGCCGACGGCCTCTCCCTGGTCCGAACGCGGGTCGGAGACAAATATGTCCTGGAAAAAATGCTCTCGATCCGGGCCAACTTGGGCGGAGAGCGCTCGGGCCACACCATCCTTTCGGACGAGTGCCCCACCGGCGACGGCCTGCTGACGGCCCTCAAGCTGCTCGAGGTCATGGTCGAAAAAAATCTCCCCTTGGCCGATCTGACCCGGGACTACGCGGAATATCCCCAGGTCCTGAAAAACGTCCGGGTGGCTCGAAAGCCGGCCATGGACGGCCTTCCCGAGCTCGTCGCGGCGATCGCCGACGTCCGGGAGCGCTTGGGGAAGAACGGGCGGCTGGAGGTCCGGTATTCCGGGACCGAACCGCTGGCCCGGGTCATGGTCGAGGGCGGGGACGAGGACCTGATCGAGATCCTGGCCGCCCGGATCACGGCCGCGATCCGCAAGACCATCGGGGTCTGAAGCCGCGGCCGGCCCTGCGCCGGACGATCCCTTTGAGGTATAATCGGAAAGCGCCGGAAAGAGGGATCCTTTCCGGGAGGAGTGCCTCATGAAACTGTCCTTCAACGTCGATCATTTCGCCAGCCTGCGCCAAGCCCGGCGGGCGGCCGAGCCCGAGCCGGTCCTGGCCGCCTTGATCGCCGAGCAGGCCGGCGCGGCCGGGATCACCGCCCATCTCCGCGGCGACCGGCGCCATATCAACGAGCGCGACCTCCGGATGCTGCGGGAGGCGATCAAGACCAAGCTCACCGTCGAGATGGCCGCCGCCGCCGAGATGAAAGCCGCCGCCCTCGCCGTCCGCCCCGACATCGTCTGCCTCGTTCCGGAAAAACCCGAGGAGCTGACGACCACCGGAGGGCTGGACGTCGTCGGCCGCCGAAAAGCGCTCGCCGCCCACATCACAGCCCTGACCAAGGGCGGAATCAAGGTCTCGATCTTCGTCGATCCATCCCCCGCCCAAATCCGGGCGATCGCCGACCTCGGCGTCCGGAAAATCGAGATCCATACCGGCGTTTACGCCGAGGCCGCGCCCGGACAAGCCCGGGAGAAAGCCCTCGACGAAATCCGCGCGGCCGCGTCCGCGGCCGCCCGGCTCGGCCTGGACGTCACCGGCGGCCATGGGCTCGATTATCATAATGTCGGGCCGATCGCGGCCATTCCCGAAATGACCGAGCTGTCCATCGGATTTTCGATCGTCGCCCGGGCGGCGATCGTCGGCGTCGACCGGGCCGTCCGCGACATGGTCGCTTTGTTGAATCCCCGGCGCGCCCGGTAGGTCCGCCGCCCTCGACGGAGAACGGCGCCCGGCCCCGGAAGGCGCGGGAGGAGGCCCGCCATGATCATCCGCGTCAACACGTCCCGCCTGCAATCGAATCTCGAGGCTCTCGGCCGGATCGGCCGCGACGCGGCCGGAGGGATCACCCGTCCGTCCTTCAGTTTGGCCGATCTCGAAGCCCGGGCCTGGTTTCGAGCCCGGATCGAGGAAGGCGGGCTGGAGTACCGGGAGGACGGAGCCGGAAACCAGTTCGGCCGGCTCGAGGGGGCGGCCGGGCCGGAGGCCAACGTCGTGATGGCCGGCTCCCATCTCGACACCGTCCCCAACGGCGGCATGTTCGACGGGGCGGCCGGCGTCGTCGCCGCCCTGGAATGCCTCCGGACGATCCGGGAAGAAGGCCTGCGCCTCCGCCTGCCTCTCGAGGCGGCCTCGTTCACCGACGAGGAGGGCAACCTGGTCGGCGATTTCCTCGGAAGCCGGGCGTTCACCGGAAAGCTGGACCGGGGGCTCCTCGAGCGCGGGACGACTTCCTTCGGCCGGCCCCTGGCCGAAATTCTGTCGGCCACGCCGTACACCATCGAAACGATCCTCTCGGCGGCGGACCGGGCGCCGGCCGTCGCGGCGTATCTCGAACTCCATATCGAACAAGGGCCGGTCTTGGAAACGGAGGGGATCTCGCTGGGTCTCGTCGAAACCATCAACGGAAAGCATTACCGATGGTGCGCCTTCGAGGGGGAATCGGGGCACTCCGGGACCGTTCCCCTGGAATTGCGGCGCGACGCCCTTCTCGGATTGGCCGACTTCGCCTTGAGGGCGACGCGGCATGTCGCCTCGGCCCGCTATGGAAGCTTCGTCACCATCGGAAAAGCCCTCATCCAGCCCGGCACCTTCAGCTCCATCCCCCGCCGGGCGGATTTTTCCTTGGAATTCCGAAGTTCCTCAAAGGAATCCATGGAAGCCTTGGAACGGGAGCTGCTCGGGATCGCCGGCGAGGTGGCCTCGGCCCGCCGCTTGAGATTCGCTTCGCGCTTGATGGACCGGACGGATCCGTACCGCATCCCCGGCCGCTTGGCCGGAATCCTGGCGGCCGAAGCCGACCGGCTCGGCTACGCCCACATGCCGGTCACAAGCGGCGCCGGCCACGACGCCCAGATTCTCGGAACGGTGACGGACGCGGCCATGATTTTCATCCCGAGCCCCGACGGCCTCAGCCACGCGCCGGAAGAATCCCTCCGCTGGGAGGATCTGGAAAAGGGGGCGAACCTCCTGCTGGCCGCTCTCCTGCGGCTGGCCTCTTAACAGGTTAAAACACGTCGGGATCGGGACGGAAGGACCGGCCGGCTTTCTTTTCCCCCTGCCGGCGCTTGTCGTCCAGCATTTTCGCCTTGGCCCGCCGGGACCGCTTGCGCTTCTGCCGGCGGATCTTTTCGATCCGCTGTTCCCGGGCGCTGGCTTCGCCTTTCCGCAATGTTTCGATTTTATCGACCAGGATGCGCCGGGCAAGAAACCGGTTGATCGCTTGGGAGCGCTCGCGCTGGCATTTGACCGAAAGGCCGGTCGGGACATGGATCAAATGAACGCAGGTCTCGACCTTGTTGACGTTCTGGCCGCCCTTTCCCCCCGATCGCATGAAGCGCTCGACGAAATCGGAGTCGCGCAGTCCGAGCCGCTCCATCTTTTCCCGGAGGGCGGCGATCTTTTCCGGACGGACGGGTCCGCACACCCTACTTTTTTTTCTTCTTCGGCGAGGCGGCGACGAGGTACTTGCCGCAGTTTTCACAAATGTAGATGTCGTTGCTGCCCTCGATGGCCGAGCTCATCTCCGTGGACACGCTGATGTTGCAGCCCTGGCAGACGCCGTCCTCGACCTCGGCCACGGCGAAGCCGTACCGCTCCATCAGCTTCTGGAAACGGGTCAAGAGGGCTTCGTCGAGCTCCTCCCGCAGAAGATCGGCTTGGGCTTTGAGGGTGGGCATCTGGGCCTTCGTCGCTTTCTTTTTCTTCTTCTCGATCTCCTGGAGCTTGCGCAGGAGGCCGGCCCGGCTGATGATCTTGTCTTCCTGGGGAAGGCGCAGCTCGATCTCGCCCAGGGCTTCCCACAAGGCGTTCTTGTCCTTGGCCTCGAAGATCCGCCGGCGGAAATGCGGATCCCGGAGGAAATGAGCCAGCCCGGCGAAGAGGTGGTTGAAGAGCCCCGGCAGGGTTGGATTCCAGATGATGAGGATGATCAGGTGGACTTTCTTCTTATCCGGGGCGGAGAAATCGATCCCTTCCGACGACCGGCCGACGGCGATGACGATCTCGCCGTCGGAATCGACCCGGGCGTGGGGAACGGCGATGCCGTCGCCCAAGGCGGTCGACTCGAGGGTTTCCCGGTCCATCAGCCGGGTCAGGATCATTTTCCGGTTCCGGACGAGCTTTTGCTTCGCCAGGACGTCGATCAATTCCTCGACGGCCGCGACTTTCTCCAAAGCTTTGAGCTCGAAGACAAGCTGGCTGATCTTGAAGTAATCCGAGAAGTGACTGATGCCCAGGACGTCTCTTTTATCCATGCGCCACCGTGGCTGATATATTACCCTAGGCAGCCGTCCGCGGTCAATGCGGCTGTTTTCTTTTGAACGAGCTCTCCGGCTTGAACTGCGGAAAGCCCGGCGAGGCGTCGAGAAGGGCGGCGATTTCCCGGGCCCAGAGAGCGATCTGGATCGTCCCGGCGAAATCCCAGTCGGGCTGGATTTCGTCGCCGACTTGATGGTAGCCGTTTTTTTTGTAAGCGGCCGTTTTCTCCGGCAGGTATTCCGGCCCCCGCGTCCGGGAGACCACGCCCTCGTGAAGCCAGGCGGCCGGAAGGCCGTTGCGGGCGAAGCTGAATTGATCGGACCGGAAAAAATAGCCCAGCTCCGTGTCCCGCTCCGGCGTGTACCGGAGATCGAGACGGGCGGCCGCCCGGGAAGCGATTTCGTCCAAGTCGGAGTGGGACGCCCCGATCGCGTAGACATCCTCGGTTTCGCCCCAGACGCCGGTCATCTCGAAATTGAGATCGGCCAGAACCGCGTCGGCTGGAAAGGGAAGATGGCGGACGAAATAATCCGAGCCCAGGAATTGGCTCTCCTCGCCGGTCACGGCGGCGAAAACGAGCGTCGCCCGCAGCCGCTCCGGCGCCTCGGCGCAGAGCCGGGCCAGGGCCAGCATCGCCGCCGAGGCGGAGCCATTATCCACGGCTCCGTTAAAAATCCGGTCGCCTTCGCGGGTCGGATCGACGCCCAAGTGGTCATAGTGGGCGGAAAAGACGATGAACCGCTCCCCGGGGC